>JAHIQV010000337.1 GCA_018903185.1 Gammaproteobacteria bacterium
CCGCCAGCCTGAAACCGCCAACAACCCCTGGCTCGCGAAACGCCCCAGGTCATTTGGTGCGCTGGCTGGCGATGTGGGTCGTCAGCGCACGCAGGGACGCGTAGATCTTGTCGTTGTTCTCGTTGTCCGAGCGCAGCTGGAAACCGTAGTGCTTGGAAATGACGAGCGAAATCTCGAGCATGTCGATCGAGTCGAGACCCAGCCCCTCGCCGTACAGCGGATCGTCGGGTTTCACATCCTGGGGCTGCACGTCCAGGTTGAGGGCCACCACGATCAGCGCAGCCACCTCGCTCATGAGGTCTTCGAACGGGACGTTGGCAAAGTTTTCTGACATGGGGATTCCCTGGTATTCAGTGGGTAGGCGTCGGGGCGGCGGCAAAGACCAGCACGGCATTGCTGCCACCAAACGCAAAGGAGTTGGACAGGGCAGCACGCAAGGGAATCTGGCGGCGGCCTTGATAGACATGATCCACCCCTTCGCAGGCGGGATCAAGCCGACCCTCCAGGTGCGCGGTCGGAGGGATCGCCTGCTCGCGCAGCGCCAGCACGGTGGCCAGCGCCTCGATGGCGCCCGCGGCGCCCATCAGGTGGCCATGCATGGATTTGGTGGCGCTCACGGGCAGCGCGGGCGCCAGATCGCCAAAGACCTGGCGCAGGGCCGCGATTTCCACCGGGTCACCCTCCTGGGTCGCGGTGCCATGGGCATTGACGTAATCGATATCGGCGGGTGAGAGCCCGGCATCCGACAACGCGGCCTGCAAGGCACGGGCCTGGCCCTGTGGGTCGGGGCGCACCAGGTGGTTGCGGTCGCAGCTCGCACCGTAGCCGACGATCTCCCCCTGGATGCGGGCACCCCGAGCCACGGCGTGATCCCAGTCTTCCAGCACCAGCGCAGCGCCGCCTTCACCCAGCACCAGACCTCGGCGATCGGCCGAAAACGGCCGGCAGGCCGAAGGTGCGGTCTGCTCGTCGCCGGGAGAAATCAGGCGCATGGCTTCCCACGCACGCGCCACACCGTAGGTCTGCGTGCCGTCGGAGCCGCCCGTGATCGCCACCGTCGCCTCACCCGAGCGCACGCGCCGGAAGGCCTCACCAATCGCAACCGAAGAAGAAGAGCAGGCCACGGTGTGGCTCATGCTCACTCCGCCCAGACCGAGCTGAATGGAGAGGTGTGCATTGACGGCATTGTTCATGCCCATCACCACGCTCAGCGGCGACAGGCGCTCGCGCCCGTTCTGCCACATGTCTCGGTAGCCCTTCTCGAAGGCCATGATGCCGCCCAGCGCCGTGCCCCAGATGCAGGCCCAGTCATTGCGCTCGTCCAGATCGGCGGGCAATCGCTCCAGTCCGGCGTCTTGCCAGGCTTCGAAAGCCGCGGCCACACCCAGCTGTGCGAAGCGTTCCATCATCGACGCCAGCGGTTTGCCCAGCGCCGCAACAGGATCAAACCCGGTGCAGCTCACGAACGGCATGGCCAGGGGCCTGGGCTTGTCATCGGTCTGGAGGTAGCGCACCGCCGAACGACCCGCGAGAAGGTGTTCAAAAAAAGGGGCCGCTCCATCCCCGTAGGGGCTGACCAGACCCAGCCCCGTGATGGCCACACGGCGTCGGGTCATGATGCGGCGACTTTGGCTGCGCGCAGGGCGTCGATCAGGGTCACCATCTCGCCGACAGTCTTCGGGATAACCACACGGGAGTCGATGGAAATTCCCAGGCGGTCTTCCGCCTCGAACATCAGCTCTGCGAGCATCAGCGAATCAACACCCAGATCAGCGAGCAACGCACCAGGAACCACCGCCTCGGGCGCTGCACCCAGGCGATCGTGGAGAAATTGGCGAATCAGTTCGGTCGATTGCATGGCATACATTCAATGGCTGGCTGTCTTGCTCGACCCCGACACCCGGTAACGAATGCCCAGCAGGTCCGGAGGGTCGGCGAGGAGCCTCAACCCGGGCACAGACCGCCGATCAGCGCGGAATTTTCAGTGATTTGATTGTACAGCCGGCACAATGCGGGCTGCCCTTCACCCGACCCCACCATGACCCTTCCTCAGCGAGACACCGCACGCCCACAAGCAACGCTTGTTGCCATGCCCACCTCCGAAATCACGCCCGGTCCCGCCGGAACATCGGGATGGCTGGGCAGGCTCGGGCGGCGCTTTGTCATCTACTGGCCACTCAAGGGATTTGGCACCACGACCTTCATGGCGCTGTTTTTCTGGAGCTATTTCTGGATCCTGGAACACCCGCGCAGCGTGGCCGTGGTCATGCCTGAAATCTGGCTGGACCGCTGGATCGGTTTCGTGCCGTCCGCGTTTCCGATCTACGTGTCGCTCTGGCTCTACGTCTTCCTGCCACCTGCGGTGATGGGCAATCTGCGTGCCCTGGTGTGGTTTGGCGTCTGGGTGGGGGCCATGTGCCTGTTCTGCCTGGCGCTCTTCTGGTGGTTTCCGACCCAGACACCGCTGGTCGACATGGACTGGAGCCTCTACCCCGGCCTGGCCGTGGTCAAGGGGGTGGACGCGGCCGGCAACGCCTGCCCTTCGCTGCATGTGGCTTCGGCGGTGTTCAGTCTCTGCTGGCTGCACCGCATCGTGGCCCAGCTGCGCGCCCCCAGAGTGCTGCAGTGGCTCTCCGCCGTGCAATGTGTGGCCATCGTCTGGTCGACCATGGCCACCCTGCAGCATGTGGCCCTCGACGTGTTTGCGGGTGTCGTGGTGGGACTGGCCTTCGCGGCCGCCTCGCTGGCCCACGTGAAGAACACCGCCTGAACCTGCGCAACAGTCAGTCACGGAGGACGCGCAAGACGTCCGAGTGGAATTCGCGGCTGTACAGGATCGCCACCACCGTCAGCGTGCCCAGGAGCATCGCCAGCGGCGAAACGAACCAGGCCAGCGCGGCAAACGAAAAATAGTAGGCCCGCAAGCCGTCGTTGAAGGTTTCAGCCGCCG
>JAHIQV010000338.1 GCA_018903185.1 Gammaproteobacteria bacterium
CTGCACGCTGCCGTGCACGTGGCCAACGCCAGCTTGCCCGACTACGCCCGGATCCGCCACTGGGTCCGCGCCGCCGCTGCTTTTTCGGCCGACACCGGCATGGCCACGGCCAACGGACGGCCCCAGCGCGACGCCATTCTGGCCCGCCATGCCGAAGCGCTCGGCCTGCTGGCCGACGCCGTCCTCTGAACCGATCTCCCCCTCTCCGAAAGACCAACATGCCATTTCACGCCGAGCTGCTGAAAGAAACCGAACAGGCCCGCATGGGGCTGCTGTCCGCCCCCATCATCCAGGGCTGCCTGCAGGGCGTGGTGTCCCTGCCGAGCTATGTGGCCTTCCTGACCGAGGCCTACCACCACGTCAAGCACACCGTGCCCCTGCTGCAGGCCTGCAAGGCCGCGCTGCCGGCGCACCACGCCTGGCTCAACGACGCGATGGACGAATACGTCGAAGAAGAACGCGGCCACGAGGAATGGATCCTCGACGACATCCGCGCCTGCGGTGCCGACGCCGAGGCGGTGCGCAACGGTCAGCCAAGCCACGCCACCGAAGTGATGGTGGCCTATGCCTACGACACCATCGCCCGGCGCAATCCGCTGGGCTTCTTCGGCATGGTGCATGTGCTTGAAGGCACCAGCGTGTCGCTGGCCTTGCTGGCGGCCGACAGCATCCAGCAGCCGCTCGGTCTGCCGGATGCGGCCTTCAGCTACCTGCGCTCGCACGGCACGCTGGACCAAGAACACACCGCCCATTTTGCGCTGCTGATGGACCAGATCGAGGACCCGCAGGACCAGCGCGACATCGTGCACGGCGCCCGCGCTTTCTTCCGCCTCTACGGTGACGTCTTCCGCGGCCTGCCGCTGCCCGTGGTCAAGGCCCAGGCAACGGGCAAGCAGGAGGCGCTGGCATGAAGGCATCCAGTGCGCGCGTGGTGCTCACGGGCGCCAGCGGTGGCATCGGTCAGCCCGTGGCGCAGGCGCTGCTGAAGGCGGGTGCTGCCGTGATGCTGGTCGGCCGATCGGCGGCGGGCCTGGCGGTCCAGGCCAGCGAGCTGTCCCAGCTGACCGGTGTGAAGTCGCCCCGCGTTGACTTCCGGGTGGCCGATCTGTCGCGCCCGGAGGACCTGGCGAGCCTGTCGGTGCTGGCATCCGCCTGGGGCTGCAACGTGCTGGTGCACAACGCCGGCCTCGCATCGTTCGGTCGCCTGCAGTCGCTCGATGCCCGCGACATCCAGGCCGTGGTGCAGACCAACCTGATCGCGCCCATGCTGCTGACGCAGGCCATGCTGCCGCACCTGCTCACCCAGCCGAAGGCCCAGGTGATCTGCGTCGGTTCGGTGCTCGGGCGCCTGGGCCTGCCCGGCTTCAGTGCCTACAGCGCAAGCAAGTTCGGCCTGCGCGGTTTCGCCGAAGCCTTGCGCCGCGAGCTGCAGGAGACACCGGTGAAGGTGCAGTACCTCGGCCCGCGCAGCACGCGCACCGATTTCAACAACGAGGCGGTGGAGGCCTACAACCAGGCCACCGGCACCGCGATGGACAGCCCGCAGACCGTGGCGGTCGAACTGCTGGCGCTGCTGGAGAGCGAAGCGGCCGAGCGCTTTGTGGGCTTTTCCGAGTCGCTGGCCGTGCGCCTCAACGGCCTCGCGCCCACCTGGCTCGATGCGGGCTTCAAGCGCAACAGCCGCGCGTTGCCCGCAGCCGCCACCACCGATCGCCCTCCGGTGATCACTCCGCTGAGCTCCCCCATTTGATATGAAGGATCTGAACATGTTTGATACCACCCAACCAACCCTCCGGGTCGGCGCGCTGCGCCGCCGTTTCCTGGGCGCCACGCTGTCGGCCCTGGCCTTGCTGGCGGTGCCCCTGGCGGCCAGCGCCGCCACCGTGGAAGAGTCGGTGCGCGAGCTCCAGCAAGCCTGGGAGCAGGTCAACTACAAGACGCCAGCCAAGGAGCGCGAGAAGCGCTTTGAGGCCCTGGCGACCCGCGCGCACCAGGTGAGCGAGAGCTTCGCCGGTCGTGCCGAACCCCTGGTCTGGGAAGGCATCATCCTGAGTTCCTGGGCGGGTGAAAAAGGCGGCCTCGGCGCGCTGCCGCTGGTGAAGCAGGCCAAGGGTTTGTACGAGTCGGCGATCCAGATCGACGGTGCCGCGCTCGAGGGTTCGGCTTACAACAGCCTGGGCGTGCTGTATTACAAGGTGCCGGGCTGGCCGCTGGGTTTTGGTGACAAGGCCAAGGCGCGCGAGCTGCTGCAGAAGGCGCTGACGATCAACCCCCAGGGTATCGATCCCAACTACTTCTACGCCGATTTCCTGGTGCAGACCGACGAGCCGCAGAAGGCCGTGCCTTACCTTGAAAAGGCGTTGCAGGCGCCCGGTCGCGCCGGCCGCCAGATCGCCGACGATGGCCGCCGTGCCGAGGTCAGCGCGCTGCTGGCCAAGGTCAAGGGCCAGTGAGGTTCCAGGAACTGTGGCCGCAGGTCAGCGGGC
>JAHIQV010000339.1 GCA_018903185.1 Gammaproteobacteria bacterium
CACGCTGGCAGGCGGCACGCATCTCGCGCGCGTAACCCGCCATCACTTCATAGCGGTTGGCGATGATCGCCTCCAGCGTTTTTTCGTCGGCCACCGGCTTCACGTCGCCAAACGCCATCTTGGGTGGCAGCTTCTTCACGGTGGCCAGACCCACCGACCTCAGCATGGTGATGTACATCCAGCCGATGTCGAACTCGTAGGGTTTGACCGACAGCTTGGCCGACGTCGGGTAGGTGTGGTGGTTGTTGTGCAACTCTTCGCCACCGATGAGGATGCCCCACGGGGACACGTTGGTGCTGGCGTCGGCCGCCTCGAAGTTGCGGTAACCCCACCAGTGGCCGATGCCGTTGATGATGCCGGCTGCCGTGATCGGGATCCACATCATCTGCAAGGCCCAGACCGACACCCCCAGCACACCAAACAGTGCGACGTTGATGATCAGCATGAGGCCCACACCCAGGCGTGAGCGACCGGTGTAGAAGTGCCGTTCCACCCAGTCGTCGGGCGTGTTGTGACCATAGCGGTCCAGCGTTTCCTGGTTCTTGGCTTCGGCGCGGTAGAGCTCACTGCCCTCAAAGAACACTTTCTTGATGCCAAAAACCACCGGACTGTGCGGGTCACCTTCGCGCTCGCACTTGGCGTGGTGCTTGCGGTGGATCGCCGTCCACTCCTTGGTCACCATGCCGGTGGTCATCCAGAGCCAGAAGCGGAAAAAGTGCGACGGAATGGGGTGCAGGTCCAGCGAACGGTGCGCCGAGTGGCGGTGCAGGTAGATCGTGACGCTGGCGATGGTGATGTGGGTGAACACCAGAGCGACCAGCAGCACCTGCCACCAGGCCGCACCGGTCAGACCATGGGCCAGGAACTGGATCAGGCCATCCCACAAACTGGCAAAAAACTCGAAATCAGAAGCAATCATCAAGGTCCTATTCAACCGCCCACGAAGGCGTCAGGCTGCCAAACGCTCCCGTTCAGGACAGGGGCGAAGCAACCTGCCATTTTAAAGCCGGGGGTGTCAATCAACAATCGCCGGACAGCTCCCCGTGGGGAAACTGTTCAGGCGAAATAGCTCATTTGCCGGTCTTTCAGGACTTTTTCCGCCAGACGGCAGCAAAAAAGCCATCCGTTGCATGCCGATGTGGCCACAAACGGAGCCATTGACCATCCTCGCCCTGGCACAGGCTGTCTGCCTGCGGCACCTGAGCCAGGGCCAGCAGGCCTGCCACCGGCACGGGCTCAAAGTCTTTGTGGGCCTCTGAAAAGGCACCTGCAACCGCTTCGTTCTCTGCCGGCAGCAGGCTGCAGGTCGCGTACACCAGCCGCCCGCCCGGCTTGAGCAATCGGGCCGCGCTGTTCAGAATGGCCTGCTGGAGCTCAGCCTGTGCCGCCACGGTCTGCGGCGTCTGGCGCCACTTCAGGTCGGGGCTGCGGCGTAGCGTGCCCAGCCCGGAACAGGGCGCATCCACCAGCACGCGATCGATCTTGCCGGCCAGGCGCTTGATGCGGTCGTCGCGCTCGTGCGCAATCGCCACCGGGTGCACATTGGACAAGCCGCTGCGCGCCAGCCGCGGCTTGAGCGCATCCAGCCGATGGCCGGAGGTGTCGAAGGCGTAGAGCCGGCCGCTGTTGCGCATGGCCGCGCCGATGGCCAGCGTCTTGCCGCCGGCGCCGGCACAGAAGTCCACCACCATCTCGCCCCGTTTGGCGTCCAGCAGCAGGGCCAGCAGTTGCGAACCCTCGTCCTGCACCTCCACGTCGCCCTGCACAAAGGCCGGCAGTTTGGCGAGCGAAGGCTTGCCCTGCAGTCGGATGCCCAACGGGGAATATGGGGTGGACTCACATGCCAACCCCGCCTGGCGCAACTCGGCCAACACCGCTTCGCGCTTTTTCTTCAGCACATTGACGCGCAGGTCCAGCGGCGCGGGCTGGTTCAGGCTCGCCACCAGCGCGTCGAACTCGTCGTCCACCTGTTCACCCAGCGCTGTGGCCAGCCAGTCGGGCAGGTTGTGGCGGTGCTGCGCCATGAGGTCGGCATCTTTCACCGCCAGACAGTGGTCCCACCAGGTCTTTTCAACCTCGGTCAACGCACTCTTGAGGAAGTCGCGATCACCCGGGAAGCCCAGGATTGCCAGGCGCCGCCACTTGGAACCTGTGCCCGAGCGGGCCAGCCATTCGAACTTCAGGCGCTCGCGCAGGATGGCGTAAACCGTGTCCGACAACGTTGCGCGCTCGCGCGGCCCGAGCGACCGGTTCTCGCGAAAATGGCGCGCGACCACGGCGTCGGTGGGGTGGTCAAATTTGAAAACCTGTTCGATCAGGGCGGAACATTCGTCCAGGAGGGCTTTGGGGTGCATCGTCCTATTGTCCCACCCGCGATAATCATGGGCTATGTCCGAAATTGCCCAACAGGTGAAGCGTCGCCGTACCTTCGCC
>JAHIQV010000042.1 GCA_018903185.1 Gammaproteobacteria bacterium
AGGCCATGGCACATTTCGGCCGTCTTGACGTGGCCTGCAACAACGCCGGCATCGGCGGCGCCGCCGCGCCACTGGCCGAGTACCCGCTCGACGCCTGGGCGCAGGTGATCAACATCAACCTCAACGGCGTGTTCTACGGCATGCGCGCGCAGATAGCGGCCATGTTGCTCCATGGCGGTGGCGCCATCGTCAACGTGGCGTCGATTCTGGGCGCGGTCGGCTTTGCCACCGCGTCGGCCTACACCGCAGCCAAACACGGCGTTGTGGGCCTCACGCAGGCCGCCGCCCTCGAATACGGCGCCCAGGGCGTGCGCATCAACGCGGTCGGACCCGGCTTCATCCACACGCCCATGATCAGCGGCCTCGAAGAGGACCCGGCGGCCAACGCCCTGCTGGTCGCCTCCCATCCGATCGGGCGCCTGGGTCGCGCTGAAGAAGTGGCCGAGCTGGTGGTCTGGCTCGCCTCGGAGCGCGCGTCGTTCGTGACCGGGTCGTACTACCCGGTGGACGGCGGCTACCTCGCCCGCTGAACCCGCTTCCCCCCACCCATTTTCTTTTTTCTGGAGCACCCCATGACCCAACGCAAACCGACATTCCTGCTGGCCGGCAGCCTCATCGGCCTGGCCGCCCTGACGCTGGTGGCCTGCAACAAGCCGCCCGAGATGGTGCAGGAACCCGCGCCGAGCATCACGCTGGGCACCCAGGTGGACGATGCCGTCATCACCTCCGGCGTCAAGTCCGCCCTGCTGGCCGACGATCTTGTCAAGAGCTTTGACCTGCAGGTTGAAACCCGCAAAGGCACCGTGCAGCTCAGCGGCTTTGTCGACAGCCAGGCCCAGATCGACCAGGCGCTCGCGATCACGCGCAGCGTGGCCGGTGTGACCGAGGTTGAAAACGCCGTCACCCTCAAGGGCACGCCCAGCACCGTGGGCACCAAGATCGATGACGCGACCGTGACCGGCCGCGTCAAGACCGCCCTGCTGGCCGATCCCGACATCAAGAGCTTCGACATCAGCGTGGTCACGTTCAAGGGCGAGGTGCAGCTCACCGGCTTTGTGAACAGCCAGGCCCAGATCGACCTGGCGAGCCAGCTGGCGAGCGCCGCCGAAGGCGCCACCAGCGTCAAGAACGAACTGCAGGTCAAACAATGAACGCCGTCCACCTGCTCACCGACATCGCCACCCTGCGCAGCCAGGCACGCCAGCACATCGAGGCGGGTGCCGTGACCGCCGGCTACGGCGCCGACCGCGACCAGGTGGTCAAGTTGCTCAACGAGGCGCTGGCCACCGAGATCGTCTGTGTGCTGCGCTACCGGCGTCACCACTTCATGGCGCGTGGCATCCACGGCCAGAGCGTGGGGGCCGAGTTCCTGATCCACTCCAACGAAGAGCAGGGCCACGCCGACCTGCTGGCCGCGCGCATCGTGCAGCTGGGCGGTGAGCCCGACTTTTCGCCCGACAGCCTGAGCCAGCGCAGCCACGCCGAATACGTGGCCGGCGACACGCTGACGCAGATGATCCAGGAGAACCTGGTGGCCGAGCGCATCGCCATCGACAGCTACCGCGACATGATCCTGTACCTGGGCGACCAGGACCCGACCACCTGCGGCCTGCTCAAGCAGATCCTGGCGGTGGAAGAGGAACACGCCGACGAACTGGCGGATCTGCTCGAAGGCATGCACGGCTGAAGTACCCCCCCGCGCCGCCTGCGGCGTCACCCCCCCCAAGGGGGCGGCACTGGCCGTCCGGCAAAACCGGCCTGGCGGTGCCCTGGGCTTGGACCTTTGCATGCCCCCGGGTCCGCGCTCCGGGTTGTGTTGAGGTCTGCATGCCACGGGATCGCGCTCCGGAGCCATGCTTGCAGGCGGCACATCGATCAGCAAGACCCGGCACGCTGCGGACTTGAGCCCAAGCCGCTACAGTGGCCCCCAGCGGGGCACGGTGCCCTGCGGCCCGGGTCAGGGCACAGGAGTTCAACATGGTGTGGCTGGTTCTGGGTCTGGTGTTGTTTCTGGGCGTGCACAGCATCGCCATCGTTTCGCCCGGTGGCCGCAACCGCTTGGCGGCCCAACTGGGCGAGAACGCTTTCAAGGGCCTGTATTCGCTGGCATCGTTCGCGGGGCTGGCGCTCATCGTCTGGGGCTACGGCATAGCGCGCGAGACGCCGGTGCTGCTTTACGCCTTGCCGGGCGGCTTTCGCCACCTGGCCGCGCTGCTGATGCTGCCGGTGTTCGTGCTGCTGCTCGCGGCCTACCTGCCGGGTCGCATCAAGACCGCGGCGAAACACCCCATGCTGCTGGCCGTCAAGCTCTGGGCGCTGGCGCACCTGCTGGCCCAGTCGGTCACCGGGGGCACGCTGGCCGATGTGCTGCTGTTCGGTGGTTTCCTGGCCTGGGCCGTGGCCGACCGCATCTCCCTCAAGCGCCGCGCGTTGGCCGGTGCCTTGCGCCCGGTGCCCGCTTTGCCGGCCGGTGGCGCCAACGACGCCATCGCGCTGGTGGGCGGGCTGGCGTTGTACGCGCTGTTCGTGTTCTGGGCCCACGCCTGGCTGTTTGGCGTGCGCCCGTTCGGCTGAAGCGGGAACCTGAGCTCCCTGATCGGGCACCAACCGTTTCCATCTGGAGAGCCTTGTCATGCACCTGCCGATTCTCATCCCGATCCAGCGCCTCGCGCTGCTGATGTTCGCCCTGCTGGGCACCCTGGCCCACGGCCAGACACCTGCGCCGCGTGTTGAAGTGGTCGCCAGCGGTCTGCAGAACCCCTGGGGCGTCGCTTTCATCGATGGCGGGCGTTTTCTGGTGACCGAGCGCCCTGGGCGCCTGCGCGTGGTGGCGCCCGACGGCCGTCTGAGCGAGCCGCTGGCCGGCCTGCCGCCGGTAGACGCGGGCGGGCAGGGCGGTCTGCTGGACGTGATCACCGATCGCGACTTTGCACGCAACCGCACCGTGTACTTCTGTTACGCCGAGCCCGCAGCCCGCGGCAGCGGCAACTCCACCGCGCTGGCGTCGGCCCGGCTGTCTGCCGACGCCACGCGGCTGGAGGCCGTGAAGGTGGTCTTCAGCCAGCAACCCAAGTTCAGCAGCCGTGCGCACTTTGGCTGCCGCATCGTTGAAGCGGCCGACGGCACGCTGTTTCTCACTCTGGGCGACCGTTTCAGCCGCAAGGAAGACGCGCAGACGCTGGACAACCACCACGGCAAGGTGGTGCGCATCAACAAGGACGGCAGCGTGCCGCCCGACAACCCGTTCGTGGGCCGCAGCGGGGCACTGCCCGAG
>JAHIQV010000340.1 GCA_018903185.1 Gammaproteobacteria bacterium
ACCACTACAGCATCGAGAAGCGTTACATCCACAAACGGGGCCACACCGTCTGGGTGCACCTGACGCTGTCCCTGGTGCGCACGGCCGAGGGGGCACCCGACTACCTGATCGCGGTGGTGCAGGACGTGAGCGACCGCAAGGCCACCGAAGAGGCCTGGCGCACCAGCGAACAGCTGCTGCGCCAGGCCCAGCAGCTCGCCGGTCTGGCCACCTGGCAGGCCGACGTGGCCACAAGGCGCTTCACCACCCTCGCCGGCTCCAAGGACATCCTGGGCCTGCCCAGCACCGAATTCAGCGACGAGGAACTGCTCGCGATCACCCATCCGGACGACCGCCCGGTGGTGCTGCGGCAGTGGGCCCTGGCGGTGCAGGGCAAGGCGGTTTATGACATCGAATACCGGTTGCGCATTGGCGATCACGAGCGCTGGTACTCGGTCCAGGCCGATTTCGAGCGCGACGCGCAGGGCCGGGCCGTGCGCGCGCTGGGCGTGACACTGGACGTGACCGAGCGCAAACAGGCCGAGCTGGAAATCCAGCGCCTCAACGCCTCGCTGGAGAACCGCATCCAGCACCGCACCCAGGCCTTGCGGGACGCCTACGACGAGCTGGAGAGTTATTCCTACGCGGTGGCGCACGACCTGCGCTCACCGCTGCGCATCATCAACGGCTTCGCCCAGGCCCTGCAGGAGGACAACCCGGCGCTGGATACCGCCAGCCTCAGCCACCTGCAACGCATCATGGCCGCCAGCAAAAAGATGGGCCTGCTCATCGATGGCCTGCTGCAGCTCTCGCAGATCGGCCGGGGTGAGGTGCAACGCCAGCCGGTCAACCTCGGCGCCATCGCCACGCGGCTGCTGGAAGAACTGGCCGCGGAATCTCCTCAACGATCCGTCACCTGGTCTATCGAGTCCGACCTGCACGCCTGGGCCGACCCCTCGCTGGTCGACGCCCTGCTGCAGAACCTGCTGCACAACGCCTGGAAATACACCGCAGCCACGCCGCAGGCACACATCCGGGTGTTCACCCGGGAGGTGGATGGTCAGACCCATTTCTGCGTGAGCGACAACGGTGCAGGCTTCGACATGGCCCGTGCTGAAAAGCTCTTTCAGCCTTTCCAGCGCCTGCACCAGCCGCACGAATTCGAGGGACTGGGCATCGGACTGGCCACGGTGCAGCGCATCGTGCAGCGCCATGGCGGCATGCTCCACGCCGAGGCCGCACCCGGCCAGGGGGCCACGTTCTGTTTCACGCTGCCTGGCGAAGCGTCTCCCGAATCGCTGCCCTGAACCGGTTCAAGCCTTCCAGTCGACCCACCCCAGGCTCGCGGTCAGCAGGATCAGGCCGCCAAAAGCGATGCGGTACCAGGCGAACGGCACGAAGGTGTGGTTGCCGACGAAACGCAGCAGCCACTTCACGCACACCCAGGCCGACAGCCACGACACCAGCAGGCCGACGGTGAACAGCGGCAGGTCGGCCATGCTCAGCAGATCGCGGTTCTTGTAGATGTCGTAAACCGCCGCGACAAACAGCATGGGGATGGCCAGGAAAAAACTGAACTCGGTCGCGGCCTTGCGGTTGAAGCCCAGCAGCATCGCGCCAATGATGGTGGCACCCGAACGGCTCACGCCCGGCACCAGCGCCGTGCACTGCACCAGGCCCACCTTGAGCGCGTCGGTCCAGCGCACGCCATCGACATCCTCCACGTGCACCCGGGCCCCTTTGGTCTGCAGGCGCTCGGCCCACAGGATCACCAGCCCACCCACGATGAAGCCCAACGCCACCACCACCGGGTTGAACAGCACGCCCTTGATCACGTCGATGAACAGCACTCCCGCCACCGCTGCGGGCAGAAACCCGATCAGCACATTCAGCGTGAAGCGCTGCGCCGAGCGCTCACGCGGCAGGCCCAGCAAGGTCTCCCAGAGCTTGCCCGCGTAGAGCGAAACGATGGCCATGATCGCGCCGGTCTGGATCACCACCTCAAACAGCTTGATCTTTTCGCCCGGCATGTCCAGCAGCGCGGCCGTCAGGATCAGGTGACCCGTGGAAGAAATCGGCAGGAACTCGGTCAGGCCCTCCACCACGCCCATGATGGCGGCCTTGATCAACAACACAACATCCATACAGTGTCCGGCGCGCAGCGCGCTTCGCAAAAAAAAAGAACAGGCCAACCACTGGCCTGTCTGCAAGCGCCTATCCTACCTGCCCCGGCTGCTGATCAGCAGCGCGCCTCAACGCGGCAACGGGTCGAGCTGCAGTTCCAGCCCACCCGGCACCACCCGCAGCGCGCCGGGCTGGTAGCCCCGGCGCCCGACCGCCTCCAGGTCTTCCGGCTTGAGGCGGTGAACCACCAGATCGGGCAGCAAGCCCTGAACCAGTGCACCGCCCAGGCGCTTGAAACGCGCCGCATTCGCCGGCGATGCGTCGGGCAGATCCATGTTTTCCAGCCGCACATCGGTGAGCCGCACCGTGTTGTCGACCGGTTCCAGGCGCAGGCCGTAGCTCAGGCTGAGCGTGCCGCGCTGCGTGCGCGTCTCGACCAGCGGCATGCCCACGGTGAAATCCAGCTGGGTGCCGATGCGGTTCTCAGCCGGCATCAGCCGCAGCCTGGGCGTGTCCAGCGTGACGTCGAACAGCTCCAGGTAACGGTTGCTGCGCGGAAACTGGCGCGCGATCGCCTCCATCAGCTTCTTCTCGGAAACCCTGACGGTGCGCGGGCCGGGTTGCAGTGCCGCGCAGCCGGTCAGAACCCCGGTGGACAGCGCGCCAGCCACCAGCATCCCGGACCAAAGCAGCTGTCGTCGGGCGGTGTCGGGCATTCGGTATTCCTTGGCAATGGGGGTGGGTCGCGCCCATTGTAGGAACACCACGGCCCGCCCCCGTTCAGCGGGTCTGGAGCACCGGACCTGCGCGCCACGCCCCCCCCCTTCGCGCCCGCGGGCGGCATTTCACACCCGCGCTCCGTCGTTC
>JAHIQV010000341.1 GCA_018903185.1 Gammaproteobacteria bacterium
CACCTGGGCACAGCCTTCACCAGCATAGATCTTGGCCGGCAGCGGTGTGGTGTTGCTGAATTCCAGCGTCACATAACCTTCCCACTCGGGCTCGAAGGGCGTGACGTTGACGATGATGCCGCAGCGCGCGTAGGTGCTCTTGCCCAGGCAGATGGTCAGCACGTTGCGCGGGATGCGGAAGTACTCCATGGTGCGCGCCAGCGCAAAGCTGTTGGGCGGGATCACGCAGACATCCTTGTTGATGTCCACGAAGCTGTTTTCGTCGAAGTTCTTCGGGTCCACCACGGTGGAGTGGATGTTGGTGAAGACCTTGAATTCGGGCGCGCAGCGGATGTCGTAGCCGTAGCTGCTGGTGCCGTAGCTGACGATCTTCTCGCCGGCCGCGTTTTGCCGGATCTGGCCGGGCTCGAAGGGCTCGATCATGCCGTGCTCCTTGGCCATGCGGCGGATCCATTTGTCGCTTTTGATGCTCATGCGTGCGTGCTCCGGGCGGTGTTGTTGCGTCCGATTGTAGGCACCCGCCTGTGCCGCGCGCCGCACAAAGACCCGGTGCGCCAACGGAATGTCCCTACGGTTGTTCATGTAATTTCAGAACTTCCTGAAAGTTCAGACTCAGCTGCCTAGACTCCAGCCCATGCCGCTGCAAGACCACCTTCCCCCGCTGAACCGCGAATTCGTTGCCCACTTTGGCGAGATGGGCAGCAAATGGGGCATCAACCGCACCGTGGGCCAGATCTACGCGCTGATCTTCATCTCGCCGCGGGCGCTCAACGCCGACGAGATCGCCGAGCAGCTGGAGTTCTCACGTTCCAACGTCAGCATGGGCCTCAAGGAGCTGCAGTCCTGGCGCCTGGTGCGGCTACGCCACCAGCCCGGTGACCGGCGCGAGTATTTCGACGCGCCCGCCGATGTGTGGGAGATCTTCCGCGTGCTGGCCGAAGAGCGCCGCCGCCGCGAAATCGAGCCCACGCTGTCGATGCTGCGCACGGCCCTGCTGGAAACGCCCTCGACCGACGCCGAGCGCCACGCGCAGGCCCGCATGCGCGAGATGCACGATCTGATCGACCGCCTCATGACCTGGTTCGACGACGTGCAGAAACTCGCGCCCGAAACCGCCATGCAGCTCATGGGCATGGGGGCCACCGTGACCCGTGTGCTCGAACTCAAGGACCGGCTCACCGGCAAGGGTACCGCCCGCCCGGCCCGCGCCGACAAGCAGCCCGACGCCGCCTGACGGCCCTTTTCGCCACGCCCCCAACCACCTGGAAACCCCATGGACGCCTTGATCTTGTCGCGCATGCAGTTCGCGGCCAACATCAGTTTCCACATCCTGTTCCCCTCCATCACCATCGCGCTGTGCTGGTTCCTGCTGTTCTTCCGCCTGCGTTTCATCCAGACCCGCGAGCCGGCCTGGGAAGAGGCGTACTACTTCTGGACCAAGGTGTTCGCGCTCAGCTTCGCGCTGGGTGTGGTCTCGGGCATCGTGATGAGCTTCCAGTTCGGCACCAACTGGCCGGGCTTCATGGAGAAGACCGGCAACATCTCGGGCCCGCTGCTGGGCTACGAGGTGCTGACCGCGTTTTTCCTGGAGGCCAGCTTCCTGGGCATCATGCTGTTTGGCCGGGGCCGCGTGTCCGAACGTGTGCACCTGCTCGCCACCGCCTTGGTGGCGCTGGGCACCACGCTGTCGGCGTTCTGGATCCTCAGCCTCAACTCCTGGCTGCAGACGCCCGCGGGCTTCGAGATCGTCAACGGCCAGTTCATCCCCACCGACTGGTGGGCGGTGGTGTTCAACCCCTCGTTCCCCTACCGCTTCGCGCACAAGCTGCTGGCCTCGGCGCTGACCGCCTCGTTCCTGATCGCTGGCCTGTGCGCCTGGCAGCTCCTCAAGGGCAGCGCCACGGCCGGCACCCACAAGGCCATGCGCGCGGCCATCGTGGCGGCCGCGGTGGCCATGCCGCTGCAGTTCCTGGCCGGTGACCTGCACGGACTCAACACCCTCAAACACCAGCCGGCCAAGATCGCCGCCATGGAAGGCATCTGGGACACCGAGAAGGGTGCACCGCTCACGCTTTTCGGCATCCCCGACGAAGCCGCGGGCACCACCCACTACGCGCTCAAGATCCCCCGGCTGGCCAGCCTGGTGCTCACGCACGACCTCAATGGCGAAGTCCAGGGCATCCACGATTTCAAGGACGCGCACCCACCGGTGGCACCGGTGTTCTGGGGCTTTCGCGTGATGGTGGGCGTCGGCAGCCTGATGCTGCTGGTGGCCTGGTTCAGCGTCTGGCGCCTCTGGCGCCAGCGCCGCCGGGGCGCGGCGGAAGGCCACGCCCCGTGGCCCCGGCCCTGGCTCTGGGTGCTGGCGGGCATGACGTTCTCGGGCTGGCTGGCCACGCTCTCGGGCTGGTACGTGACCGAGATCGGTCGCCAGCCCTTCATGGTCTACGGCCTGCTGCGCACCAGCGAGCTGGCGACCCACACGGCGCCGCCCATGATCGCGCTCACCCTCGCCGCCTACCTGGTGGTCTACGGCCTGCTGCTGGTCACCTACGTGGGGGTGCTCAAGTACATGGCGGAGCACCCCGTCCAGCACGCGCCCGCCCCCACCCACGGCGCCGAACTCGGCAAGGCCGGCGTCTGACACCCCCTCGGAGAACCCCATGGACACAAGCTGGGCGCACCTGCTGCCGCTGATCTTTCTGGCCGTGATGGGCCTGGCCCTTCTGGCCTACGTGGTGCTCGATGGCTACGACCTCGGCGTGGGCCTGCTGCTGCCGCTGGCCGACGACGCGCAGAAGGACACCATGATCGCCAGCATCGGCCCGTTCTGGGACGCCAACGAGACCTGGCTGGTGCTGGGCGTGGGCGTGTTGCTGGTGGCGTTTCCGTTCGCCCATGGCCTGGTGCTGCAGGCACTGTACCTGCCGGTGGCCCTCATGCTGATCGGGCTGATCCTGCGCGGTGTGGCGTTCGACTTCCGAGTGAAGGCGCCGCCGGTCTGGAAGCCGTTCTGGAACCGGGCCTTTTTCGGCGGCTCGCTGCTGGCCAGCGCGGCCCAGGGCTGGATGCTGGGCAGCTACATCACGGGTTTTGACAACGGTCTGCTCGGGTTGGGTTTCAGCCTGGGCATCGCGCTCACGCTGCCCGCGGCCTACGTGCTGCTGGGCGCGGGCTGGCTGATCATGAAGACCGAGGGCGTTTTGCAGGAGCGCGCGGTGCACTGGGCGCGGCGCGTGTTGTGGCCCATGGGTGCCGCCCTGGTGGCGATCTCGGCCGCCACGCCGCTGGTGAATCCGGCGGTGGTGGACAAGTGGTTCGGCGTGCCCGAGGTGTTTGCGCTGATGCCGATTCCGCTGAGCTGCGCGCTCGCCTTCTTCGCGGTGCGATGGGTGGTGACGCACCCGGGCGCGGTGAAGGCCGGCCATGGCTGGGTGGTGTTCGCCGCCACCGTGCTGATCTTCGTGCTGGCCTTCTTCGGGCTGGCC
>JAHIQV010000342.1 GCA_018903185.1 Gammaproteobacteria bacterium
CTGGAAAACGCCCACATCCTGCGCCCGGGCTACGCCATCGAATACGACTACTTCGACCCGCGCTCGCTGAAGAACAGCTTCGAGACCAAACAGATCCAGGGCCTGTTCTTCGCCGGCCAGATCAACGGCACCACCGGCTACGAAGAGGCGGCGGCCCAGGGCCTGTTCGCCGGGCTCAACGCAGCGCTGCAGTGCCAGGGCAAAGACGCCTGGCTGCCGCGCCGCGACGAGGCCTACCTCGGTGTGCTGGTGGACGACCTCGTGACCCAGGGCGTGACCGAGCCCTACCGCATGTTCACCAGCCGCGCCGAGTTCCGCCTGCAGCTGCGCGAGGACAACGCCGACATGCGCCTGACCGAAGCCGGCCGCCAGCTGGGTCTGGTGGACGACGCCCGCTGGGATGCCTTCAGCCGCAAGCGCGACGCGGTGGCGCGGGAAACCGAGCGCCTCAAATCCACCTGGGTGAACCCGCGCAACCTGCCGGCGGCCGAAAGCGAACGGGTGCTGGGCAAGGCCATCGAACACGAGCACAACCTGTTCGACCTGCTGCGCCGACCGGCCGTGGGCTACGCCGATCTGGTGGGCATGGAGGCTGGCAAGTATGTGAACCCCGATGTTTCACGTGAAACGCTGGGTGACTTGCTGGAGCCGGTGGTCGAGCAGGTGGAGATCGCCGCGAAATACTCGGGCTACATCGACCGCCAGAAGAACGAGGTGGAGCGGGCGTCGCACTACGAGGGGCTGAAGCTGCCCGCCGATCTGGACTACCTGCAGGTGGCCGCGCTCTCGTTCGAGGCGCGGCAGAAGCTGGCCAAGCACCGGCCCGAAACGCTCGGTCAGGCCGCGCGTATCTCGGGCATCACGCCGGCCAGCATCTCGCTGCTGCTGATCCACCTGAAGAAGGGCGGCTTCAAGGGTTTTGCCACCGTGGCGGTGGAAGGCGCCGAGGCATGAGCCGGGATGTGCTGACTTCTGGTCTTCAAGCTTTGGGCTTGCAACTGGGCGACGAACAGGTGAGTCTGCTGCTGGACTACCTGGCGCTGCTGCAGAAGTGGAACAAGGTCTACAACCTGACCGCCGTGCGAGACCCTGCCGAGATGATGACGCACCACCTGCTGGACAGTCTGGCGGCCGTCGGCCCGCTGCTGCGCCAGACCGGCGGCCAGCCGGTCAAGCTGCTGGACGTCGGTTCGGGTGGCGGGTTGCCGGGCGTGGTGATCGCCATCACCTGTCCGCAGATTCAGGTGAGCTGTGTGGACACGGTGGGCAAGAAGGCGGCTTTCATCCAGCAGGCGGCCGCCTCGCTGAAGTTGCCGAACCTGCGCGGCGTGCACGCCCGTGTGGAGGCGCTGAAAGCGGAAGAGGGCGCCGGCTTTGATGTGATCTGCTCGCGGGCATTTGCCTCATTGGTGGATTTCACGACCTGGTCTTCATCGGCCTTGAAGCCGCTCGCGGTATGGATGGCGATGAAGGGCAAACACCCGGCGGACGAGATCGCTGCGCTGCCTGCTTCGGTGTCGGTGTTTCACGTGGAACAGTTGGTGGTGCCGGGGCTGGATGCGGAGCGTTGCATCGTCTGGTTGCGCCCGTCGCCTTCGGTCTGAGCTTTCTCGCATCCCCGCTCATCGCGAAGACCTCGCGCCAGCGCACGCCGCCTCCGTCCGGGGAGTGGCGGATGTGGACGTCCTTTGAACGCACGCTACGAACGCAAAACGCAACACAACCCAAAGCAACGCCAAACGAAGAGGGAGGGTCACGTAAACTCAGTCCCTCAACTCCCGGGGTTTTCACATGTTCGGCATCGCTGATTACGGCGCGTTCGTCGCCGCCATCGTCCTGTTTCTGGCCATTCCGGGCCCGGGCAACCTCGCGCTGATCACCTCGACCAGCAAGGGGGGCATGCGCGGCGGACTGGCCGCCACCCTCGGCGTGATCGCAGGCGACCAGGTGCTGATGTGGATGGCCGTGGCAGGGGTGGCGGCGCTGCTCGCGGCGTACCCGGCGGCCTTCGCCGCGGTGCAGTGGCTGGGCGCTGCCTACCTCGCCTGGCTGGGCTGGAAGATGCTCACCGCCAAGCCCGGCGCCAAACCCGTGCTCAATATCCGCCCGCGCCAGTATTTCCAGCAGGCGCTCACCATCACCCTGCTCAACCCCAAGGCCATCGTCTTCTACATGGCCTTCTTCCCGCTGTTTGTGGACCCTGCGAAGCACCAGGGCCTGATCACCTTCGGTGCCATGGCCGCCACCGTCGCGGTGCTGACCTTTTTCTATGGCCTGACCGCCGTGTTGCTCACGCACTTTCTGGCAGAGCGCATGCGCGCCAACCCGGTCATCGCCCGCACGCTGGAGAAGCTCGCGGGCGTTTTCCTCATCGGCTTCGGCATCAAGCTGGCCATCTCCAAATAAGCACCGGAACACCAGATGGCGAAGATCTTTTGTGTGGCCAACCAGAAGGGCGGTGTCGGCAAGACCACCACCACCGTCAACCTGGCCGCCGGCCTGGCCAAGGTGGGGCAGCGGGTGCTCATGGTCGACCTCGACCCGCAGGGCAATGCCACCATGGGCTCGGGCGTGGACAAGCGCAGCATGGAGCTGTCCGTCTACGACGTGCTGCTGGAGTCGGCCACCGTCAAGGAGGCCGCCATCTTTTCGGAGAAGTGCGGTTACCACGTGCTCGGTGCCAACCGGGAACTGGCCGGCGCCGAGGTGGAGCTGGTGGACGTGGAGCGGCGTGAAAAGCGCCTCAAGACCGCGCTGGCCGCGGCGGAGGCCGACTACGACTTCGTGCTGATCGACTGCCCGCCGAGCTTGAGCATGCTCACGCTCAACGGCCTGTGCGCGGCGCACGGCGTGATCGTGCCCATGCAGTGCGAGTACTTCGCGCTCGAAGGCCTGACCGATCTGGTCAACACCATCAAGCAGGTGCACGCCAACCTCAACAAGGATCTGCAGATCATCGGTCTGCTGCGCGTCATGTTCGACCCGCGCATCACGTTGCAGCAGCAGGTGAGCGACCAGCTCAAGGCGCACTTTGGCGACAAGGTGTTCGACACCGTGATCCCGCGCAACGTGCGCCTGGCCGAAGCGCCCAGCTACGGCCTGCCGGGCGTGGTGTTCGATCCGGGGGCCAAGGGCAGCCAGGCCTTTGTGACCTTCGCCACCGAAATGGTGGCGCGCATCGACAAG
>JAHIQV010000343.1 GCA_018903185.1 Gammaproteobacteria bacterium
CGGCGCAGATGCCGGCAAGGCCCACCTGGCTTGCCAAGACCTTCCAGCGCAGCGGTTTCCCGCTGGCGCGCATGGCGCTGCCGGCCACCGACGGCCAGTGCATCTGGCTGCCGTCGGAAACCGGCCTCGCGGATACCGCTCTGGCCATGGACCGCTTTCGCACCATGGCCCTGGTGCAGGCCATGCGGGCGAGCCGGGGCAGCGCTGTGTGCGTGGACCTCTGTGACTCGCCGCTGGTTCTCGACATTTACCTGCTGCTGGAAGCCATCGCGGCTGACGCTGCGCTGGCGCGCCTGTTGCGCGGCATGTCCAGCTCCTTGAACGGCTTGCGCCGGGCAGCGCTCGCAGCCCGCCCGCCGCTGGCACAGTTCCCGGCTGCGCGCCGCCCGCTGGAGGCCTGGGTGCGCGACTTGATCGCGCAGCCTTGCGAGGGGCCGAATGTGCACGCACCCATCCATGCGTCGCCGGAAGAATCGGCCTGCATCGCGCACCTCCTCGCCGCCGAAATGGTCCGCGACCTGCCCAGCGCGGGGCGCCTGGGCGTCCCGCTCCTGTTCCGCGATGGCTGGACCGGCGAGTTGCGCACGCCGGGCGAGGCCATGGTTTCTCCCCTGGCGGGCAGTGACGGGGTCGGCGACACCGCCGACCGCGCGACTCGCAGCGCGCGCCTGGCACGTCGCCCCGAAGTGCGTGAAGGCGCCAGGCAGGAGGACGAAGCAGCGCCGGGCGCGTGGATGATCCCGCCCGAGGTACCCCACGAACAGGCGGAGGACCCGTTCGGCATGCAGCGGCCCACCGACCGCGACCAGCATGCGGCGGCCGACGAGTTCGCCGACCTGGTCTCGGAGCTGGCGCAGGCGCGGCTGGTCTGGACCCCGGGCCAGGCCCGGGAGGTGCTGCTGTCCGATGACCCGCCCACGGTGCAGCCCCGTCACGCCAAGGCCGCAGCGTCCGACGCACCCCAGGCGTTCAGCTACCCCGAGTGGGATTGCCGGATCGAGGCCTACCGCCACCCAGGCGCCACGGTGCGTCTGCTGGCGGCACCGGCCGGCGCGCAGCAATGGGTGGACGACACGCTGGCCGCGCACCGCGCGCTGCTCGGCGCCATCCGCCAGCGCTTCGCGGCCCTGCGCCCCCAGCGCACGCTGCGGCGCCGCCAGACCGACGGCGACGACATCGACCTCGAAGCCTGCGTGGAAGGTCTGGCGAACCTGCGCGCCGGCTGGCCCATGGCCGACGACCTGTATTGCTCGCAACAGCGCACCCGGCGCGACATGGCCATCCTGATCCTCATCGACGTCAGCGGCTCCACCGACGGCTGGATTTCGAACAGCCGCCGGGTGATCGACGTCGAGCGCGAGGCCCTGCTGCTGGTGTGCATCGCCCTCGGTGCGATGGGCGAGCCCTTCGCGGTGCAGGCCTTCTCGGGCAACGGGCCCGCCGCGGTGAGCCTGTGGGACATCAAGCGCTTCGACGAGCCCTACAGCCCCGCCGTGGCGCTGCGCATCGCGGCGCTCGAACCCGATCAGTACACGCGCACCGGCGCCGCCCTGCGCCACGCCAGCGCCACGCTCATGCGCGAAGGCGCCACGCACCGGCTGCTGCTGCTCCTGTCCGACGGCAAACCCAACGACAACGATGTCTACGAAGGCCGCTACGGCATCGAAGACACCCGCCAGGCCGTGACCGAAGCCCGGCTGCAGGGCATCTCGCCGTTCTGCCTGGCCGTGGACCGGCAGGCCGCCAGCTACCTGCCCGCCGTGTTCGGCGCCCAGCACCACGCCCTGCTGCAGACGCCGGCCTCGTTGCCCACCGTGTTGCTCGACTGGATGCAGCGGCTGGTGAAGTCATAAGCCCCCACTGAAAGAACCTCCATGCACACCTTCAAGATCTACCGCTACGACCCGGACCTTGATGCCAAGCCTTACATGCAGACGCTGGAGCTCGACGTCAAGCCCGGCGATCGCATGCTGCTCGACGTGCTCATGCGCCTCAAGGCCCTGGACCCGGGCCTGTCTTTTCGGCGCTCCTGTCGCGAAGGCATCTGCGGCTCGGACGCCATGAACATCAACGGCAAGAACGGACTGGCCTGCATCACCAACATGAACACGCTGCCGCGCGTGGTGACGCTCAAACCCCTGCCCGGCCTGCCGGTGATCCGCGACCTGATCGTCGACATGACCGACTTTTTCAAGCAGTACCACTCGATCAGGCCCTACCTCCTCAACGAGGTGCCCGCCCCGGAGCGGGAGCGCCTGCAATCCACCGAGCAGCGCGAAGAACTCAACGGGCTGTACGAATGCATCCTGTGCGCGTGCTGCTCATCGGCGTGTCCGAGCTTCTGGTGGAACCCGGACAAATACGTCGGGCCGGCCGGCCTGTTGCAGGCCTACCGCTTTCTGGTGGACAGCCGCGACACGGCCACCGCTGAGCGGCTGGACTACCTCGACGACCCTTTTCGCCTGTTCCGATGCCGCTCGATCCTGAACTGTGTGGACGTGTGCCCCAAGGGCCTGTTGCCTGCGGGGGCCATCAGCAAGATCAAGGAGATGATGGTTCGACGCAGCCTGTGATCGGCCGCATTGAGATCGTCTGTCTCGGGCCGCTCCCCACCCCTCAGCCCTGCCGGACCCGGACCCCCAGCGCACCGCACACCGCGATCAGCGCCACGCCCACCACGGTCCACACATCGGGGGCGTAGCCGAACACGATCCAGCCTGCGAGCGTCGCGAAGCCGATCTGGGCGTACATATAGGGTGTGAGACGCGAGGCCGGGGCGCGGTGGTAGGCCTGGATCATGACGTAGTGCCCCAGCGAACCGAACACGCCCATGAGCGCCACGAGCGCCCAGAGCTGCCAGGTGGCCATGGGCGCCCAGGACCAGGGCAGCGCCAGCGTGCCGAACACCAGGCCGGTGAGCCCGGTGTAGAAGTGCATGGTGCCGGGGTCTTCGGTCTTCACCATCTTGCTGGTGACGATCTGGTAGAGCGCGTTGATGAGCACGAGCGCCAGCGGCAGCAGCATGGCGCCCTGGAAGTCGCTGCCCTTGGGCCGGATCACGATGAGCGCGCCGGCGAAGCCGCCCGCGATGAGCCACCAGGTGAGCGCGGGCACGCGTTCGCGCAGCAGCGGCGCGGCCAGCACGGTGATGGCCAGCGGCACGAGCATGAGGATGGCGGTGAAGTCGCCCACCGGCACGAAGCGCAGGCTCATGTAGGCCACGGTGCCCGATGTCACCATGAGCGCACCGCGCAGCAACTGCCAGCCGGGTGCGGTGGTGTGGAACAGGGCCTTGCCCTGGCTGGGCCAGAGCAGCGCCACGGTCATGCCGGTCTGCACCAGGAAGCGCAGCCAGATGGCCATGAACACGGGCACCACCCCGCCCACGAACTGCGAGGTGGTGTCGAGCAGGGCGAAACAGAGCGTGGCGGCGATGGCCAGCGCGATGCCCAGGGCCGGGCGGGGATAGCGGGGATCGGTCAAGCGGGTGGACTTCGGATCGGCAGCGGTGCGGCCCGACAGGGCGGTGCGGTCAGTCACTCAGGCGGGCTACCGAGCGCAGCACCTCGGGTGTGGTGGTGGGGAAGCCGAAGTATTCCAGATAGGCCGGAATCATTTCGAACAGCATGTCGGAACCCACCTGCACCGGGCAGCCTCTGGCCTGGGCGGCGCTGAGGAAGGCGGTCATTTCGGTGCGCATCACGACCTCCCCGACGAAGGTGCGGGCGTCCAGGCGCGACACGTCCAGCGGCAGCGGGTCGCCTTCGTTCATGCCCATGGGCGTGGCGTTGACCACGAGGTCGAAGCCCGCCGGGTCAAGGCTGCCGGTCTTCACGTCGATGGCCGGGTAGTTGTCGCGGATGCGCTGGGCCAGGGCTTCGGCGGACGCGGTGTTCACGTCGTAGAGGCTGATGGCAGCGATGCCCTCGCCCGCGAGCGAGGCGGCGATGGCGCAGCCCACACCGCCGCTGCCCACCACCAGCACGCGCGCGCCGGCCAGCTGCAGGCCCTTGCGCATCACGCCGCGCACGAAGCCGGCGCCGTCGAACTGGTCGCCCACCAGGCGGCCATCGGGCAGGCGCTTGACCGCGTTGCAGGCGCCGGCCACTTTCACGGTGGGGGTGACTTCGTCGAGCAGGCCGACGGTGACCACCTTGTGCGGCATGGTGATGAGCGCGCCGCGGATGTTGGTCAGCGTGAAGACGCTTTGGAGGAAGGCCGGGTAGTCGGCCGGCTGGCAACCCATGGGCACCACGATGGCGTTGACGCCCACGTGTTCAAAGTAGGGGTTGTAGATCATCGGCGACTTGAAGCTGTGCGTCGGGTAGCCGATGTGGGCGATGAGTTCGGTGTTGCCGTTGATCATGGTGGCGCGCTGTGTGGTGAAAGGCAGGGCGTCAATGTTGGCCGGGTTCACTCTTTGTGAACGCATCGAGCGGCTGTGGGAGTTCGATCAACGCGCAAATTCGTTCGTTGATCGAACGCATTCCGGGTAAACCCGGAAGGGCTCTCAGGGCTTCTGGGTGGCGGCCGAGCTCACGAACTTGCGCACCAGACCGTCCATGGCGATCAGGTAGCCGTCGACGCCGAAGCCGATCACGATGCCGGACGCCGCGGGCGACACCCACGAGTGGTGGCGGAATTCTTCACGCGCATGCACGTTGGAGATGTGGCACTCGATCACGGGCAGCGGGTCCACGCCCTTGATCGCGTCGTGCAGGGCGATCGAGGTGTGGGTGAGGGCGCCGGGGTTGAACACCACGCCCAGCGCCTCGCCCGCCTTGAAAAGGCGGCCGTATTCGTGGATCTTGTCGACCAGCGCACCTTCCCAGTTGCTCTGCAGGCACTCCACCTCGTAACCGATCTGCTCGCCATGGGCTTTGCAGAACGCCTCCACATCGGCCAGGGTGGTGTGGCCGTATTGCGCGGGCTCGCGGGTGCCGAGCAGGTTGAGGTTGGGGCCGTTGAGGATGAGGATCTTTTTCATGGTGGGCGGGTGTCCGTTCAGGGGCGCACGAAGCGCAGGATGGTTTCGATGATGTTGGCGCGGCGCTGGGCGGCCACTTCGGGGTCGGCGAAGTCGCGCTTGAAGACCAGGCCAAAGGTGTGGCGGTTGGACACGTTGTAGAACGTGAGCGCCGAGATCGAGGCGTGGAGGTCGATCGGGTCCAGGCCCGGGCGAAAGACACCGCGGGCCACACCGCGTTCATAGAGGCGGCGGATCGAGGCGATCGCCGGTACGTTGAGCTGCTGGATGCTGGTGCTTTGCGCCAGGTATTGGCCGCGCTGGATGTTTTCTGACATCACCAGCCGGATGTAGCGCTCGTGGCTGGCGTGGTGGTCGAAGGTGTACCCGATCAGCCTCTGCAACGCCGCCTCGGGCTCCAGGTCGTCCAGCTGCAGCAGGCCTTCGATCTCGCGCATGCCCCGGTAGGCCTCTTCCAGAACAGCCAGGTACAGGCCTTCCTTGCTCCCGAAGTAGTAATAGATCATGCGTTTGCTGGTCTGCGTGGCGGCGGCGATCTCGTCGATGCGCGCGCCAGCCAGACCTTTTTCAGCGAATTCTGCAATGGCCACATCGAGGATGTTGGCCATGGTTCGCGCCGGGTCGTTGGTGCGACCGGTGGGCGTGGGGGTGGGAACGGCAGAAGGTACTGACTGGTTCATTTGGCCAGTATAGGGTGGGCGTGCCCGGACCCTGCGCCAGGGTGGTCAAAGCGAACCTGCCAAAGGCGTGTCTCCGGGCACGCCTGGATGTCGAGACCATAGGTGAAAACCCCAAAAATGTACGAAACGTTCCATACATGCGACATCTAGCAGTTATGCCTGAATTAACTTGTTCGTTCATTTGTTCCATTCTCTAATTCGATGGCTCCGGATCCCGGAGCGCCGCTTTGCGAGGCCGTGCGCAGGCATGACACGGACAGCGGTATTCACCCCTTTGTTGGAGACAGCATGAAATTCAAGCAACACTTCCTGGCCATGGCCGCCGTGATGGCCTTTGGCAGCGCGATGGCGCAATCGTCGGTGACCTTTTACGGCGTTCTCGACGTCAGCCTGGGCAAGACCACGGGTGGCTCGTTC
>JAHIQV010000344.1 GCA_018903185.1 Gammaproteobacteria bacterium
CCCAAGGCGGCACCGGCATCCACCAGCGCGGGCGGTGCGCGCCGGGTTGCAGCCGAAGCGCCGGCCGCGCCCGCCGCCAGCGCCACCCAGCGCCACACCAGCTGGGATTTCGGGGAACTGCCCGAGTTGATGGAGATCCGCAAGGGCGGTCAGACGCTGATCGGCTTTCCGGCACTCATGGACCTGGGCGACGCGGTCGGCATCGAAGTGTTCGACGAACCCGAGGTCGCGATGGCACGCCACCGCGAGGGCCTGCGCCGCCTGTTCGCGCTGCAGATCCGCGACGCGCTGAAGTACCTGGAAAAAAACCTGCCCGGCCTGATGAGCATGGCCACGGCCTACATGCAGGTGGGCAAGGCGGAGAATGGGTCGGGTGGCGGCACTCTGGAAGAGCTGCGCAACCAGATCATCGAACTGGCGCTGGACCGGGCCTTCCTGGCCGACCCGCTGCCCACCGACGAAGCCGCGTTCAGGAAGAGGGTGGACGAGGGCCGGGGCCGGCTGACGCTGATCTCATCCGAGATCGCGCGCAACGCCGGCCTGATCCTCACCGAATACGCGGCCGCCGCGCGCAAGCTGAAAGACAGCCGGCCGCCCGCCGACGTCGCGACCGACATCAGCCAGCAGCTGCAGCGCCTGGTGCCCAAACGTTTTTTGCTGACCACGCCGTATGCGCAGCTGCAGCACTTTCCGCGTTACCTGAAGGCTGTGTAGCTGCGGCTGGACAAGCATCGCGCCGACCCGGCGCGCGACGCCGCCAAGCTGGCCGAGCTGCGCCCGCAGGACCAGCGCTTCTGGCGCATGGTGGCCGAGCGCAAGGGCGTGCAGGACGCACGCCTGCAGGAGCTGCGCTGGCTGCTGGAAGAGCTGCGGGTGAGTTTTTTCGCCCAGGAACTGCGCACGCCACAGCCGGTGAGCGTGAAGCGGCTGGACAAAGCCTGGGCTCAACTGAACACCTGAGTCGATGCGCCCGGACCGGGCGCTGATCCGTTCTCGGTGTCGAAGTCCTGGCCCATGCCGTGCCAGGGACAAACTTGACAGCACCTTCCCGGATGCGTTTCACTGCAAGGCGTGCTGGCCCCGGGCAGGGGCCGGGCGTTTCATGGAGGCCTGTTCATGGATCGACGCGAATTCGTGGAAAGTTGTGCGCTGGGGACTGCCGCGTTGTCGGCCTCGCTGGCCAATGGTGCCTGGGCTGCAAGTGCCGAACCCCGCGCTTACGGACGGGTGCTGCTGGTGGACGAGCTGGGCGACGCGCTCAAGGCCTCCGCACTGAAGGCGCAGACCAACTACGTGTTTCACTACCCGTTCGAAGCCACGCCGGTGTTCCTGCTGGACCTGGGCAAGCCGGCCATGCCCACGAACTTGCGCACGCGTGGCCAGAAGACCTACCAGTGGCCGGGCGGTGTCGGCCCGGTGCGCAGTCTGGTGGCGTTTTCCGCCATCTGCGCCCACAAACTGGTTTATCCGACCAGAGACTTGAGCTTCATCAGTTTCCGCAAGGGCGCAGCACTCAACCCGCAGACGCCGAGCAAGGGCAACGATTTGATCCATTGCTGCGCCGACCACAGCCAGTACGACCCGGCGCGGGGCGCACAGGTGTTGGGGGGGCCGGCGGAGCAGCCGCTGTGCGCGGTGCTGCTGGAGCACGACGCCAAAGCCGACACCCTGACGGCCACCGGCACGCTGGGCGGCGAGCTGTTCGACGATTTCTTCAGGAAATACGACCTGAAGCTCAGCCTGGAGGTGGGCCCCAAGGCGCGTCAGGCCGTCACTGCCCGCAGCACGGTGCGGGAACTGGACCGCTTCTGTCGCAACGCGGTGCGCTGCTGATCGGTGTTGCCTCTGGACCGCCGCTTTCCGGATCAGAGCCGCGCGAGTCGCTTGAGCGCTTCGCGCAAGGTGTCGTCCTTCTTCGCAAAGCAGAAGCGCACCACCTTCTGGTCGAAGCCGTTGCCGTAGAAGGCGGAGAGCGGGATGGCCGCGACGCCGATCTCGCGCGTGAGCCACTGGCAGAAATCGCCTTCGGGCAGGTCCCGCTCGGGCACCGCCAGATCACCAATACCCACACACTGGAAGTAAGTGCCCTGCCCGGGCAGCAGTGTGAAGCGGGTGCCGGCCAGACCCTCGCGGAACAGGTCGCGCTTGCGCTGGTAGAAGGCCGACAGCTCCAGGTACGGCGCCGGGTTGGCCATGTAGGCTGCCAGCGCGTGCTGCATGGGCGTGTTCACGGTGAACACATTGAACTGGTGCACCTTGCGGAACTCGGCCGTCATGGCGGCGGGTGCCACCACGGTGCCGACTTTCCAGCCCGTGACGTGGTAGGTCTTGCCGAAGCTGCTGATGATGAAGGCGCGCGCCGCCAGGCCCGGGAAACGTGCCGCACTCTGGTGCTGTTGACCGTCGAACACCATGTGCTCGTAGACCTCGTCGCTGATCAGCAGCACGTCGGTGGGGGCCAGCAGGTCCTGCAGCTGCAGCATGTCGGCCAGGCTCCAGACCTGGCCGCTGGGGTTGTGCGGGCTGTTGACGATGATGGCGCGGGTGCGTGGCGTGATGGCCGCGGCGATGGCGCCGAAGTCGGGGCGGAAGCTGCCCGGTGTGAGCGGCACGCGCACGGCCACGCCACCGGCGAGCTCGATGTTGGGCACGTAGCTGTCGTAGCAGGGTTCGAGCACGATCACCTCGTCGCCCGGGTGCACCACGGCGAGGATGGCGGTCAGGATCGCCTGCGTGGCGCCAGCGGTGACGGTGATCTCGGTGTTCGGATCACAGGCGAGGCCATACAGGGCCAACATCTTGGCCGCCATGGCCTGGCGCAGCGCCGGCACGCCCGGCATGGGCGGGTACTGGTTGTGGCCGGCCTGCATGGCGCGCGTGACAGCGTTGACCAGTTCCGGGTCGCAGTCGAAGTCTGGGAAACCCTGGCCCAGGTTGACCGCACCGGTCTCGGCCGCCAGCGCCGACATGACGGTGAAGATGGTCGTGCCGACTTTGGGCAGGCGGGAGGTGAGGGCGGGGGTGTGAGGCTGTGTCATCGGATTCATGGGGAATGGTCAAGGCCCTGCCAAACCCGCCTGCCGGCGCGACATACCAGCAGGCGCCGCGGAACCGGCTTTGCCGGGCCGCCAGCGCCGCCCCCTTGAGGGGGGATGCGGCCACACGAAGTGGGCAAGCAACGGGGGGCGTCAGAGCTCATAGTCGTCCGGCGTGCCGTTCATGGCACGCAGGATCAGGTCGCGCGAGAGCCGGTCGCTGAGCAGTTCGGCGAACCGCAACACGAAGTGGCGCAGGTAGGTGCCGCGCTTGAAAGCCACGCGCGCCAGGTTGTGACCGAACAGTTGTCCGGCGGGCCGGGACGACAGATCGGGCGTCTGGTTTTCACCCTGCACGGCCATTTCGGCCACGATGCCCACGCCCATGCCGAGCTTGACGTAGGTCTTGATCACGTCCGAGTCGATCGCTTCGAGCACGATCTCGGGCTGCAGATGGCGCAGTGCAAACGCCTGGTCAATGCGGGTGCGCCCGGTGAAGCTGGGGTGGTAGGTGATCAGTGGCAGTTGGGCCAGATCTTCGAGCGTGATGCGCTCCTGTGTCGCCAGCGGGTGGTCGAACGGGAACACCAGCACGTGCTGCCATTCGTAGCAGGGCAGGGTGACCAGCTCGGGGTAGTTCACGAGCGACTCGGTCGCCACACCAATCTCGGCCACTTCTTCCAGCAGCATTTTGGCCACCTGATCGGGCGAGCCCTGGTGCAGGCTGATCCCGACCTTGGGGTAGGCCTTGCGCAGCTTGGCCACCGAATCGGGCAGCACATAGCGCGCCTGGGTATGTGTGGTGGCGATCGACAGGGTGCCGCTGTCCTGGGCCGAATACTGTTCACCGATGCGCTTGAGGTTGTTGACCTCGCGCAGGATGATTTCGATGCTCTTGAGCACCTGCACGCCGGGTTCGGTGACGCGTTTGATGCGCTTGCCGTGGCGGGCAAAAATCTCGATGCCGAGTTCGTCTTCCAGTTCGATGATGGCCTTGGAAACACCGGGTTGCGACGTGTGCAGCGCCTTGGCGGCCTCGGTTAGGTTCAGGTTGCGGCGCACCGCTTCCTGGACAAACCGGAACTGGTGCAGGTTCATGGGTGGTTTTCCAGCGCGATCCGGGCCAGCAGGGCGGTAAGACGAGGGTCTTCCCCAGCCGCCGCCAGTTGTTCGAACCGCACGTCAGGGTGTTGCGTGGCCAGGTCAATCATCAACTGCGGCAGGTCTTCACGGGCGTGTTTTCCCATGCCAAAAAACAGCGGGAGCACGCGGATGTGGGTGGCTCCCGCCGCAACCAGGCGTTCGGCGGCCGTCGGCAGATCGGGCTCCGAAAGTTCAAGATAAGCGCAGGCCACGGGGGCGGACGGATCGGTCAGGGCGATCTGAGCCGCCACCGCTTCCACCGGCAGGCGCCACAAGGGGTCGCGCGAGCCGTGGGCAAAAACAATCACACCACGCATAACGTCAACGCCTTAAAACCAGCCAGCCGAACGCACCGAGCGATACCAGCGAGTAAATGATCGAGGGGGAAGCCGCAGCGAACCAGGGTTGCCACTGGTTGAGGTTGCCGATGTAGCCGAACACGTTGTTGAGCAGGAAGAAGCTGATCCCGATCATGACCCCTCCGAACACATAGCCGGTGATCCCGCCCGAGCGAAAATGCAGGTAGGCAAAGGGCAACGCCAGCACCACCATCACCAGACAGCTCAAGGGGTAGAACACCTTGCGCCAGAACTCGATCTCGTAACGCTGTGCGGTCTGACCGTTGCTCTCCAGGTGCTGGATGTAGGCGTACAGGTCGGTGGTTCGCATGCGCTCCGGCTTGAGCAGCGCGACCGACACCATTTCGGCAGTGATGGTGCTGGGCCAGCGGAAGGTCTCCAGATCGCTGCGCAGGATGCGTGCCGACATCTGGCCTGCGGTGTCGAACTCGCGGCGCGACACCTGGTGCAGCGTCCACGATTCATCGGGTTCGATCTGGCCGCGCCCGGCTTCCAGTGTCGACACGAGCAGCCCCTGGTTGTCGAACTCGAAGATGCGCACCTCGCCCAGTTCACCCTGGGGGGACAACGAGCCCACGTTCACCGAGAAGTTGCTGTAGAGCTGGCGTTCCTTGAGCCAGGCGCCGGTGTGCCCCAGGCTGATGCGGCCCTGGTACCGGGCTTTGAGCAACTGGGCGGTCTTGTCGGCCAGTGGGGCGACATAGTCGCCCACGGCAAAGGTCGCGAAGACGAAGATCAGGCCCAGGCCCAACAGGGTACGCAAGGCCTTCCAGGGGCCCAGGCCGCTGGTGCGCAGGATCGTGTACTCCGAACTTTGCGCCAGTCGGGCCAGCACCGCGATCGTTCCGATGAGCACCGAGATCGGCAGCAGCTCGTACACGCGGCTGGGCATCAGCAGCGCCACATAGAGCAGCGCGTGCCGGACTTCGTAAATCACGTCCGGCTCCAGCCGGGACGGTTTGCCCAGCGACGAGAGCTCTTCGACGAAATCAAAGAAAAAGAACAGCGAGAGAAACGCCAGCAGCACAAAGCCGGTGGCGAGCAGGATCTCCCCATAGATGAGCCGTCTGATCGTTTTCATGCCGCTTTCCCGATCTGTTCAGCAGTCTCGGTTCGCAGGCGCAGTTGCAGCCAGCCTCTCAGGCTGAAGTTGCGCTGGCGTTTGATCAGCCACACCACACACAGCACAAAGACACTGCCGTGCAACAGCAGCAGCAGCGAGGACAGGGACAGTTGGCCCGACCCCACCCAGCGCTGACCAATGTTGAGAAAGTTGAAGTACAGGATGAACGCAAACAGGGTAAACATCAGGTTGCCGCTGCGTCCGGCGCGCGGATTGCTGACCGTGGTGGCCACGGCCAGCAGCACCAGGTTGAGCGCTGTCAGGATGATGCCGATGCGCCACCCCAGTTCGCCCAGGTTGGCGGCACTGGGTTCGCTCATCAGGGACCAGGTGCTGCGCGCCTTGAGGGCCTGGCCGCCGCCGGTCTGGGCAGCCGTGGCGCCAATCAGTGCACCATATTCTTCGAACTCGCTGACCTTGATCCGACCGGACGACACTTCCGCCTCCAGGCGCTGGCCCTTGCGCAGCATCAGGTAGGCGCGCTCGCCGATCTGTTCGATCTTGCCCGAGGCCGCCGTCGTCACGGTTTCGGTCCCGTCGCGCTCGATGCTGGAGATGAACACGTTCCGGCCTTCGGTGCCGTCGGCGGTGTCCTTGTCAATGAAGAACACACGGCGTCCGCTGGACGACTCCTGGAACTGCCCCGGCGCGATGCGCTGCAGATCGCCGCGGCTGGCAAACCGGTCACGCAGATCGGCGGTTTGCTGGTTGGCCCAGGGCCAGATGAAAAAAACCATGAGGCTGATCACCAGCAACACCGGCCAGGAGAAGCGCATCACCGGACCCAGAAACCCGGCGAGGGAGCGACCGCTGGAAAACCAGATGATCATTTCGCTGTCGCGGTACATGCGCGAGAGCGTGGAGACGATCGAAATGAACAAGGCCAGCGTCAGGATGGTCTGTGTGTAGCCCAGCACCGTGTAGCCCAGCACGAGCATGATTTCTTCCGGGTTGACGCTGCCCTTGGAGGCCAGACCCAGCGTGCGGATCAGCAGCATCGTCAGCACGATGGTGAGCAGGACCACCAGCGTGGCCCCGAAACTGCGTGCCAGCTCGGTGCGTAGGGAAGAATGGAATAACATCGAAAAGATACCCAGGAAACCTCAATTATGGACTTTGAACTCAAATCCCTTTCGCATCAGCAAGCAGCCAGGCTGCCCGTGGACGCCCTGCTGGTTCTGGTGCCCGACGGGGCCGATGTGTCCGGCACGGCCGACGCCGCGCTGGTCAGCCTGATCCGCGAAGCCACCCGCCGGGGTGATCTGGAGCCGGGTGCCGGCAAGGCCTTGAGTTGCTACCGCCCGCAGGATATCAAGGCGTCGTGGTTGGTGCTGGTTCGCTCAGGCGACGGATCGGTGTCTGCGGTGCGCAAGGCGGTGCTCGCGGGCATGGCCCTGCTCAAGCAGCCTGGTGTGAAAAAACTGGGTTTGATGCTGAGCCTGCTGGATCGGGATGCGTTGGCCGTGCGCGTGGCCATGATGGCCTGCGCCGACGCCACCTACTGTTTCACCACCACCAAGCCTTCGGCCAAGGCTCGGACGATCAGCCAGGTCTTCCTGGGTGTGAGCGATGCCACAGCAGCGCGCGCCGAATTTGCCGCCGGCAAAGCTCAGGTGACCGGGGTGGAATTGGCCAAGGAATGGGCCAACCGCCCGGCCAACCACGCCACCCCCAGCATGCTGGCGGACGCCGCACGCAAGCTCGGGCGCAAGCCCGGTATGAAGACCGAAGTGCTGGGACCGAAAGAGGTTGCGGCGCTCGGCATGGGGGCTTTTCTGGCCGTGGCCCAGGGATCGGCCGAGCCTTTGCGCTTCATCGTCATGCATTACAGCGGTGCGGCCAAAACCAGCGCGCCGGTGGTGCTGGTGGGCAAGGGCATCACATTCGATACCGGCGGCATCTCCATCAAGCCTGCGGCTGAAATGGATGAAATGAAGTTCGACATGGGTGGGGCCGCCAGCGTGCTGGGCACCTTTGCCGCGTTGGCCGAGCTGCAGCCCGCCATCAACGTGGTGGGCCTGATTCCGAGCTGCGAGAACATGCCGGATGGCCTGGCGGTCAAGCCCGGTGATGTGGTCACCAGCATGAGTGGTCAGACCATTGAAGTGCTCAACACCGATGCCGAAGGACGCCTCATCCTGTGCGATGCGTTGACCTACGCCGCGCGGTTCAAGCCGCGCAGCGTGATCGACATCGCCACGCTCACCGGTGCCTGCGTGATCGCCCTGGGCGCCGTGCGCTCGGGTCTTTTTTCTGCGCGCGAAGAACTCGCGCAAGCACTCGGCCAGGCCGGTGACCAGTCGCTGGATTTGTGCTGGCGCATGCCACTGGACGACGAGTACGCCGAAGGCCTGAAGTCGAACTTTGCCGACATGGGCAACGTGGCTGGTCGGGCAGGCGGAGCCATTACTGCCGCAAAGTTTCTGCAGAAGTTCACGGCCGACCTGCCCTGGGCTCACCTGGACATCGCCGGGACCGCCTGGAAAAGCGGCACGGCCAAGGGCGCAACCGGTCGGCCCGTGCCCCTGTTGCTGCAATACCTGATCAACGAAGCGGGCGTTGCGACCAAGGCGCCGGTCAAGGCTGCGCGCCAGAAATAGCCAGACGGTATGGATGCACCTGCAACCGGGGCCAACCCATCGAGGTGTCCGGCATGACCGAAGTGGCCTTCCACTTCAATGCACCGGACAAACTGGGTTATGCCTGCCGCCTTCTGCGAAAGGCCTACCTCAAGGGTGCGCGTGTGGTGGTGCTCGGTTCGTCCAGGGACTGTGCGTCACTTGACCAGGCGCTCTGGACCATGACGGCGGGTGAATTTGTTCCGCACTGTCGCGAGAGCGGTGCGGCCTTGTTGTTGAAGGCTTCTCCCATACTCATTGCCAGCGGCCATGTGCCGCCCGCTGATTTCCCCGCAGACGTGCTCCTCAACCTGACCGACGCATATCCCGCCGGGTTTGAACGGTTTGAGCGGGTGATTGAGGTGGTCACGCTCGACGAGGCTGATCGCCAGCGCGCACGCGAACGCTGGAAGCAATACA
>JAHIQV010000345.1 GCA_018903185.1 Gammaproteobacteria bacterium
CCTCGCGCAGGCCGTGCAGCACGGAGCGGCGGTTGAAGGCGCTGTAGCCCTTGTGGATGTTGACGGTCAGCACGCGCAGGTACCGCGAAGCCGGGAGGATGCTCATGTTCTCGGGCACGGGTGAATGGGGGCGGCCCGGAAGGGCCGGGCCATGCTCCATCTTGGCCGGTCGGGCACCGCACGACTGTGCGTCATCGAACAGACGTTTTCAACCCCGAAGACCTTGCGGGCACCAGCGCCTGCGCCATGACATCCAACACCCCACGACCAAAGGGGCAAACACTGTACGTGCGGGCACGACGCGGCTAGCATCCGCCCGTCGGCGCCTGCCGACGCCCACCCGTAGGAGACAACCATGAAAACCCTGGTGACCGTGTCCGCCTTGCTGTGGTGTTCGGTGGCTTTTGCCAACAGCTGCCCCGCCGAAATGAAGGCGATCGACGCCAAGCTCGGCACCAACCCGAGCCTGTCCATGTCCGACATGGAGAAGGTGAAGTCCTTGCGTGCGGAAGGCGAAAAAATGCACAAGGAAGGCAAGCACGACGAGTCCATGAAGGCGCTCGGCGACGCCAAAAAACTGCTCGGCCTTTGAGCCCGTGACCGGGCGGGCGGCTCAGCCGCCCTTCACATACGGGTTGAAGCGCCGCTCTTCGCCCAACGTGCTCTCCGGGCCATGGCCGGGGATGAACACCGTCTCGTCGCCCATGGGCCAGAGACGCTCCTGGATGCTGCTGATCAGCTGCGCGTGATTGCCCTGCGGGAAATCGGTGCGGCCGATGCTGCCGGCGAACAGCACATCGCCCACGAAAGCGCGCTGCGCCTCCGGCGAGTGAAACACCACATGGCCCGGTGTGTGGCCGGGGCAGTGGCGCACGTTGAGCGTGCACTGACCGATCTGTACCGTGTCGCCATCGGCCAGCCAGCGCGTGGGCGTGAAATGGCCCGCCGGCGGAAAACCGAACATGGCGCTCTGCTGGGGCAGGCCGTCGATCCAGAACTGGTCGCCCGGGTGCGGGCCGATGATCGGCAGATCCAGTTGGGCGGCGAGTTCGGCTGTGCCGCCGGCGTGGTCGATGTGGGCGTGGGTGAGCCAGATGGCCTTGAGCGTGACGCCCAGGCGCTTCACCTCGGCCAGCAGGCGCTCCAGGTCACCCCCCGGGTCGATGATGGCGGCGTCCAGGGTTTCATCGCACCAGACGATGGAACAGTTCTGGGCAAAAGCAGTGACGGGAACGGTGCGGTACTGGAACATGGGTCTCGGGGTCGGCTTTGAGGGACTGGCGGTACTGTACCAATCAGGTCGCGGAAAGACTGGCATCGCCAGGCAGCAGGGTGCCTCCGGGCCAGTGACCCTCGGTGCAGAGCCGCTGCACCAGCGCCACCACCAGGCTGGCCACGGCCTGGGACGCCGACGACAAGGGGATGTGGACCGATCCGCAAAGCACCAGGACCCGCTCCAGAGGCGGGTCAACCACTGGCGTCGCCACCAGCAGGCCGATGTCGATCTCCTGCCGCAGCGGCATGACGGGCAACAGGGTGCGACCCAGCCCCGCCAGCAGCGTGGTGCGCAGGATGCTGATGGAGCTGATGTCGGCAAACACCTGGGGCGGCGCCAGGCCGGCCCGGGCCGCGGCCGCTTCGATGAGGGGGCGCACGCCGTGCGGACTCGCCGGCAGGATCAGGGGCATCGCCAGCGCGCGGGCCAGCGTGACCGTCGCGGCCGGGGTGGCGCCGGGCTCGGCGGGCTCGATCAGGCACAGCTGCTCGCTCAGCAGGCGCCGGCAGGTGAAACCGCCCAGGTGGCCATCATCGAACAGCACGGCCAGGTTGATCTGCCCGGTGCGCAGCTGCCGCGTGAGGTTGCCCGTGAGTTCCTCGGTCAGTTCGAGCTCGATCCGGGGGAGGCGCTGGTGGACTTCGCGCAGCAGGGGCAGCGCCAGCGCGTTGGAAGCGCTGTGCGGGATGCCGAACACCACCTTGCCACGCGGCTCGTCGTCGGTGTGGCGCGCGCTGTGCAGCGCCTCCTCGGCCTGCCGCAGGATCGAGACCGCGTGGGGGAAGAAGCGCTGCCCGGCATCGGTCAGCTCCACCCCGCGGCGGGAGCGGTGAAAGAGGCTGACACCCAGCTCGTCTTCGAGCTGGGCCACCTGGTGGCTGAGCGCCGACTGGGCGACAAACACCCGTTCGGCCGCCTTGGAAAAGCTGCCGCTGTCGGCGATGGCCACAAAGTAGCGCAATTGGCGGAGTTCCATGGAATGCAAGGAGTGAGGTTTCAGGACGGCATCCATTATCTCGATTCAAGATGGCAAGTCTCGAAATCGGTATTGGACAGATGATTCTGGCGCCACTCTAATGCGTTCACCAACTTTGCCGACCATCTCTTCCAGCCACCCGCCGGAAGACACCCGCCGACCAGGCACCCGATGCCGGCAAAAAGCACCTCTTACCGGAAGTGCGGGGCCTTTGGCTCCCTGGCACCGAGGTTCCGATCTCGGAGCTGGACGGTTCGACGAAGGCACTGACTTGAGTCGGTTGATCGCTTCGGGCAAACTGAAGACGCTGCTGGCAGCGTGAACCGGCGCAGCGGCAGAATCCACCCGGGGGGTCATCGCAGCGAAGGACAGCAGCGCTTCAGCCAGTTGCAAGGGGCGTGCTTGAGACCCAGGGTGCGCCAGCGCACAGACCCGCTTTTTCAGCTGAACCAAGCTGTGTCCCCGGGAGTCCTGCATGAAGTACAAAGACTATTACGCCGCCCTGGGCGTGCCGCGTGACGCGGACCTCGACGCCATCAAGAAGGCCTACCGCAAGCTCGCCCGCGAGCACCACCCGGACATGTCCAAGGCGCCGGGGGCCGAGGCCCGCTTCAAGGAAGTGGCCGAGGCCTACGCGACGCTGAAAGACCCCGAGAAGCGCGCCGCCTACGACGAGCTGGGCAGGCACCCTGCCGGCGAGCCGTTTTCGCCGCCACCGCAATGGGGCCGCGACCACGCCACCGCCGGCTCGGCGTTTGACGAGATGGACCTCGAAGACCTGCTCGCCGCCATGGGCCGGGGCCGCCGCGATCCGCGCCAGGGCCCGCTGCCCCGGGACGGGCGCGATCTGGAAACCACCATCCGCATCAGCCTGGAAGACGCCCACCGCGGACGCGCCGTGCACCTGAGCCTCGACGACGGTGGCCACGAGCGCACGCTGGAAGTGACCGTGCCGCCCGGTGTGCGCGATGGCCAGAAGCTCCGGTTGCGCGGCCAAGGCGGCAAAGGCCAGAACGGCGGTTCCGATGGCGACATCTACCTGCACATCACGCTGGCGCCGCACCGCATTTTCCGCACCGACCACCAGGACCTGTATTTCGACCTGATGCTCACGCCCTGGGAAGCGGCGCTGGGCACAGAAGCGGAGGTGCCCACGCTGGACGGCCCGGTGACACTGACCGTGCCGCCCGGCACGCGCTCGGGCCGCAAGCTGCGGCTGCGCGGGCGCGGCCTGGCGAACGGCCGCAGCGCCGCGGGCGACCTCTATGCCGTGGTGCTGATCGACGTGCCCGCCACCCTCACCGAGCGCGAACGCGAGCTGTTTGAAGCGCTCGCCAAAGACTCTTCATTCCACCCGCGCGCCACACCGCAAGGAGCCACGCCATGAACACCAACATGCAAGCCGTTGAATGGGTCTGGCTCGACGAGGTGCAGAGTGTCACGCTGCCCGAGCTGGCGCGGGTCTGCGGCATCAGCACCGCCGACGTGGACGAGCTGGTGGAATACGGCGCATTGCAGCCTCTGCCAACCGGCCCGTCCGAGGCGGAACGGCGCCTGTTCAGCGCCGACTGTGTGACGCGCATGCGCGCCGCCAGCAAGCTGCGACTGGACTTCGACCTCGACCTGTTTGCCGTGGCCCTGCTGCTGGACCACATCCAGCGCATCGAGACGCTGGAGCAGCAGGTGCGCTCGCTGCAGGCGCAGTTGCCCAAGCGGCACTGAGTCCGAGAGCCTCAGAGCGTGAAGTCGTATTCGATCGTGAGCGGCGCGTGGTCGCTGAACTTCTCGGCCTTGTAGATCGCTTCGGTGCGCGCGTGTTCGGCCAGCGCCGGCGTGGCCAGGTGGTAGTCGAGCCGCCACCCCACGTTGTTCGCGTAGGCCTGGCCGCGGTTGCTCCACCATGTGTAGCAGGTGTCGGTGGTGTCGGGCTGCAGGCGGCGGTACACGTCGACCAGGCCGCCGTCGGCCAGCAGCTGGGTCATCCAGGCGCGCTCCTCGGGCAGGAAGCCGCTGTTCTTCTGGTTGCTGCGCCAGTTCTTCAGGTCGGCGTTATGGTGGGCGATGTTGACGTCACTGCAGATGATGAAGTCGCGCTGGACCTTGAGCGCCATCAGGTGCGGGTAGAACAGGTCGAGAAAGCGGTATTTGGCTTCCTGCCGTTCGGGACCGGATGAACCGCTGGGGCAGTACACGCTGAGGATTGATCGTTTGTGTTTCGGCGTGTCGAAGCGCAGTTCCACATAGCGCCCCTCGGCATCGAACTCGCCATCGTCAAAGCCCACCACCACGTCGCTGGGCTCATGCCGCGTGTACACCGCCACGCCGGAATAGCCCTTTTTCTCGGCGAAGTGAAAATGGCCCTTGAGTCCGGCGAGGGTCTCGAAGCGGCCACTGACGTCGGGCGCCTGCGCCTTGACTTCCTGCACACAAATACAATCGGGCGCATGCTTGGCGAGCCACGCTTCCAGCC
>JAHIQV010000043.1 GCA_018903185.1 Gammaproteobacteria bacterium
CGCCATGGCTTCGGGGAGGATGCAGGCCCAGTCCTGCTGGGTACTTTGTTCCATTCGTCTGAACGTGGCTCGGGGGTTTTGCATGGAGGGCTCCTGTTGGCTTGCAGGCCATGCTGTCTGAAAGACCGGCGGCCGACAAGAGCAGAGTCCCGGCTTTCAGTCGCCATGGGTACAGGCGGCGATCACGGCGCCGCCGCCGGGCGCAGAGCCGCCCTCGCCCTGAGCCCGGTGATACGCCACCAGCGCCTTGTTGTTTCAGGCGGCTGGCCCACCGGCCCGCTGGGTCAGCAGTTTTTTCTCGCGCTGGTTTTCTGAAAGCGCAGCGGCTTGCCGGAACGCGGCCCGCGCTTCCTCGCCGCGCCCGAGCTTCTCCAGCAGATCGCCCCGCACGGCGTGCAGCCAGTGGTAGCGTGGCAAGGCTTTGTCCTGCATCAGCGTCTCGACGATGGTGAGGCCGACGGCCGGGCCTTCGCTCATGCCCATGGCCACGGCGCGGTTGAGCTCGATCACCGGTGACGGCGCCACCCGCATCAGCTGGGCGTAGAGCGCGGCGATGCGCGGCCAGTCGGTGGCTTCGGCGGTGGGCGAGCGGGCGTGGCAGGCGGCGATCTCCGCTTGCAGGCGGTAGCTGCCGGCGGACGGGCCCAGCGCTTCGGCGCGCTCCAGCGCGGCCAGGCCGCGGCGGATGAGCAGGTGGTCCCAGCGGGCGCGGTTCTGCTGGTTGAGCAGCACGGGGTTGCCCTGCGCGTCGGTTCGCGCGGCGGTGCGCGAGGCCTGGATTTCCATCAGCGCCACGAGGCCGTGCACCTCGGCCTGTTCGGGCGCCAGCTCGGCGAGCATGCGGCCCAGGCGCAGGGCTTCGTTGCAGAGTTCGGGGCGCATCCAGTCGCCGCCGCTGGTGGCGGTGTAGCCCTCGTTGAACACCAGGTAGACGACTTCGAGCACCGAGCCCAGGCGCTCGTTCAGCTGCTCGCCGCGCGGCACTTCGAACGGCACTTGCGCATCGGCCAGCGTGCGCTTGGCGCGCACGATGCGCTGCGCGATGGTGGCTTCGGGCACGAGGAAGGCGCGTGAGATTTCGTGCGTGGTCAGGCCGCCGAGCAGCTTGAGCGTGAGCGCCACGCGCGCGTCGGTCGACAGCACCGGGTGGCAGGCGGTGAAGATGAGGCGCAGCAGGTCGTCGCCGATCTGATCCTGCCGTGCAGCATCGAGCGCGTCGACGAAGTCGGGCACGGTGAGCGCACCCAGCGCTTCGAGGTCGCGTGCGATGTCTTCGTGCCGCGCGTCGGCCATCTGGCGGTGGCGCAGGTGGTCGAGCGCGCGGTTTTTGGCGGTGGTCATGAGCCAGGCGCCGGGGTTGTGCGGCACGCCGTCTTTCGGCCAGTGTTCCAGCGCGGCCACGAGCGCGTCCTGCGCCAGCTCTTCGGCCACACCGAGGTCGCGCACGCGCCGCGCCACGGCGGCGACGATGCGCGCGGACTCGATGCGCCAGACGGCGGCGATGGTTTGGTGGACGGCGGAATGCACGGGCGGGAGCTTACTGCGGGGGCCATGGGGAGACCCTCACCCTGGCCCTCTCCCGCGTGCGGGAGAGGGGGATTCGCACTCACATCTGCGCCGGGGCGGCGGCTTCGTCCATCCAGAAAACCTCCCACTGGTGACCGTCCAGATCGGCGAAGCCGTGCTGGAACATGAAGCCGTGGTCCTGCGGCGGGTTGGGTGTGGTGGCACCAGCGGCCACCGCCTTGCGCACGACTTCTTCGGCCTCGGCGCGGCTGTCGACCGACAGGGCCAGAATGACTTCGGTGGCCTTGTGCGCGTCACCGATCGGTTTTTTGGTGAAGCCCTGGAAGAAGGGCTCGACCAGCAGCATGGCGTAGAAGTTTTCGCCGATCTCCAGACAAGCACCCTGCTCGTTGGTGAAGCGCTGGTTGAACGTGAGGCCCAGGGCCTTGAAGAAGGCCTGCGAGCGGGCCATGTCCTGGATGGGCAGATTGACGAAGATCTGGCGGAACATGAGGGGTTCTCCTGGTGGGTTTGTTGGCTGGCGGATGGTTGGTGTGGGTGGATGGTGATCAGGCTTTCTGCTTCGCTTCCATCTGCTTGAACTTGTCCAGCGCCTCGCTGGGCGGGAACTCGTCCAGCTCGATGAGCTGGCGCAGCTCGATCACGGCCTCCTTGCCACGACCTGCAGGGTTGGGAAAACGGCGGCTCCATTCCATGGCTTCTTCGCGCGAGCGCACCTGGATCAGGGTGTAGCCGGCGATCAGCTCCTTGGCCTCGGCGAAAGGGCCGTCCACGACGCGCTGGCCCGTGGCGTCGTAGTGCACGCGCCAGCCGGTGCGGCTGGGGTGCAGCCCGCTGGCGTCGAGCAGCACGCCCGCGCGCGCCAGCTCCTCGTGGTACGCGGCCATCTCGGCCATGAGTTCCTCCGGGGCTTCGGGCATGAGCTCGGCCTCGAACTCGGGGCAGGACTTGACGATGATCATGAATCGCATGGGGTTCTCCTTACACAGGTCGGGGTTTAGCCCTGGGGGTCGAGGAAACGGAACTTCTGGTCTGGGTCCCACGAGCCCTCGAAGCGCGAGCCTTCGAAGAAGGTGGAGGTCCAGCGCTCGCAGGTGGGCGACTGCAGCATGGTGGCCCACACACACTCGCGCGGGGCCTGGATGAGGATGTCGAAATGCTGGGTTTTCATGGTGAGGTTCCTTTGGTTCAGTGGGCGTCGCAGGCGGCCTGCAAAGCCGCGATATCGAGCTTGCGCATCGTCCTCATGGCGGCCGTCATGCGCTGCACGGCCGGGCCGGGTGGACCCGAGAGCCGGTCCATGAGGAAGATCGGCACGATCTGCCAGGAGACACCCCATCGATCCACCAGCCAGCCACACATCTCGGCCTCGGGCACGGCCGAGAGCGCTGCCCAGCAGCGGTCGACCTCGGCCTGGTCGGCACAGCTCACGACCAGCGAAGCGGCCGGCGAGAGGCGGTAGTGCTGCCCGCCGTTGAGCAGAGACAGCACATGGCCATCGAGCTCCAGGGTCACCAGCATCGCCGTGCCCTCGGGCATGGGATCGCCCGGGCCATAGCGCAACACGCTGGTGATGCGCGAGTCCGGAAAAACCGAGATGTAGAACTGCGCGGCTTCTTCGGCCTGGGTGTCGAACCACAGGCAGGTGTGGATGCGGGGTTTCATGCAAAAGACTCCTGTGCGTCGACGCGGGCGGCGGCGGACTTGCCGGGCCTCGCGTGAAGCCGGTTCAGCGGCTTCTGTGGGTACGACGGAACAGGCTGGGCGTTTTCGACAGCGCCCGCATAAGCAGAAACCCTAGGAAATACTCAAGCGCGACTCTCGTCGAAACAGGGGGCGAGCGGGCGCACCTCAACGGTGGCCCACTGCGCGGCGGGGCAGCGCTGGGCGATGGCGATGGCCTCTTCACGGCCCACGTTCTGCAACAGGAAGAAGCCGCCGATCATTTCCTTGGCTTCGGCAAACGGGCCGTCCAGCACCTGCGGATGCCCCCCGGCCAGGCTCACGCGCACCGCGCTCGACATTCCAGCCAGCGATTCCACCGCCTTGAGCTTGCCTTCGGCTGCAAGCCCGTCGCCGAAAGCCTGCATGGCGGCATAGGCAGCGCGGCCTTCGGCCTCGGTGCGGGTGGCACGCTGGCCTTCGGGTTCGATGATGAGGAGCATGTAGGACATGGCGGCGCCTTTCAACAAACGAATGGGGCGATGCTACACAGGCGGCCCGGGGCTGGCGCAAGCACCGGCACACCGGCCTGCGCAAGACAGCGTTCGCTCGGCATCTGTTCGCCATCGCACCGACGCGAACAAGAACCCCCTACATGCTCGACCATACTGCAGTCGCGGCCACTTTGACGTGATTCAGCCCCCACAAACGACACATCCACCCCCTTCGCACGCCACGCCGGACGGAGGTGGAGCGATGGCGGGGAGGATGGCCGCAACAACTGACCACAGCATCTCCGCACCGAAGTCATCACCATGTCCGAAAGAACACCGCTGGAAATACCGATGGCCACGACCCTGCTCGGCGAGTTGATGACGGGCCAGGTGGAATGCGGTTTTGAACACGCAGGTCTTGAAGATGTGATCGCGAAGATGCAGGCGTCACAGATCCGTCGGCTTCCCGTGCTGGACGATGCCCAGCGGATTGTCGGCAGGCTCTCGCTGGGCGACCTGGCGGCCAGGTCAGACGCTGAAATGGCGGGATTCACATGGGCCGAAATTTCGGCGCCTGGATGATCTGGCGGCTGCTCACCTCGACGGTCAACGCGTGGCTCGACGATTACGCGCCCAGCATGGGTGCGGCACTCGCTTTCTACACGCTGTTCTCGATCGCACCGCTGCTGCTGATCGTCATTTCGGTCACCGGTTTTTTCTTTGGCGAAGCGGCTGCCCGGGCGGAGATCTTTGCGCAGATATCCCTGATGGTGGGAGAGGACAGCGCCACCACCCTGGACACGGTGCTCAAGAGCCTGGACAAACCCGCCGCCAGCCTGTTGGGCATGCTGGTGGGCCTGGGCACACTGCTGATCGGTGCCACCACCGTGTTTGTCGAACTGCAGAATGCCATGGACCGCATCTGGCAAGTCCCCCTCCGCCCCGACTTCAGTGGTGTGCGGGACTTCTTCCGGGTACGCCTGCTCTCGCTCGGACTGGTCCTGGGCATCGGTTTCCTGCTCCTGGTTTCACTGGTGCTCAGTGCCTTGATGGCCGCACTGGGCAAATGGTGGGCACCCTGGTTCGGCGAATTCGCGCTCGTGGCCGATGCCGTCAACTTTGTGGTGACACTGACGTTCATCACCGCCGTGTTTGCGATGATCTACAAATGGATGCCCAGGACAGCTGTCGCCTGGCGCGATGTGTGGATCGGCGCACTCATCACCGCCTTGTTGTTCACGGTCGGCAAAACGCTGATCGGTCTGTACATCGGCCGCAGCGCCGTGGCTTCGGTGTTCGGCGCCGCATCGTCGCTGGTGGTGCTGCTGCTGTGGGTGTACTACTCGGCGCAAGTCTTCCTGCTCGGTGCGGAGTTCACCTGGGTGTTCGCGCAACGCCGCAAGCCAGCGCCCTCACCCCCAGCACCGGACATACCGCAACGGCCGGACTGAGCGCGCACGGCCATGTCGCGGTCGGTCACGGCGCCGATCATCCGGTCGTGCGGGCGAGACCTGCGACTTCCCGCGCGACACGGGCCGGGAGGCCGCCCTGGCTGCCTGGCTGGCGCCAGGCTTCCCGTGTTTTGTGGCCGAAGACGGGCAGCGGGTGCTGGGCACCTGTGTGCTGCACCCGAACCGCCTGGGCGGTGGGTCGCATGTGGCGAACTGCGGCCACATGACGGCGGCCGATGCCACGGGCCAAGGGGTGGCGCGCGCGCAGGGGTTTCGTGCGATGCCGTTCAACTTCGTGTCGCGAGCGACCACCGGGCCGTGAAGCTGTGGACCGGCATGGGCCTTGAACCGTGAGCCGCCTGCCGGAAGCGTTTCTCGACCCCGTGCATGGTTTTACCGGCGCGCGGGTGATGTTTCAGCGTCTGTGAGGCGCTGGGGACCTGTCTCAGACCTTTGAAAAATCCGGCTTGCGCCGTTCCATGAAGGCACCAAAGGCCTCTTTGGCGGCTGGCTCGCCGAGCATGCGACCGAAGCTGACGCCCTCTTCGGCCATCTGCGCCATCACCAGCTGGCTCTGGCTTTTTTTCATCAGGCGCTTGGTCTCGATCAGCGAGCTGATCGGCTTGGCCGCGAGCTTGCGCGCCACGGTCTGCGCGTAACCCGCGGCCTCCATGGGAGGCAGCACGCGGTTGACCAGCCCGACTTCGAGCGCGGCCTCGGCCATGAAGGGCTCGCCCAGCAGCAGCGCCTCGGCCGCGCGGTGGTAGCCCAACATCTGCGGCACCAGCAGGCTCGACGCCGCTTCAGGGCACAGGCCGAGGTTGACGAAGGGCATGGAGAAGGCGGCGTTGTCGCCTGCGTAGACCAGGTCGCAGTGGAACAGCAGCGTGGTGCCGATGCCCACGGCCGGGCCACACACCACGGCGAGCGCGGGCTTGCTGAACTGCGCGATGCCGCGCAGGAAACGGAACACCGGCGAGTCCTGCGTGGCGGGCGGGTTGTTCAGGAAGTCGCCGATGTCGTTGCCGGCGCTGAAGGTGGTCTCGTTGCCCTGGAACAGCACGCAGCGCACGGCCGGATCGGCCTCGGCGGCTTCCAGCGCGTCGGCCAGCGCGGCGTACATCGCGGCGGTGATGGAGTTCTTCTTGTCGGGGCGGTTGAAGGTCAGCGTGGTGACGCCGGCTTCGGTGTGGACGAGGATGTCGCTCATGGGCTTGTGCTGGGTTGGGTTGCGGCCGTGCGCCGAAAAGGGCGCCAAGTTAACACGATTGCCGCGCGGTGTCTGGAGGGGCGTGCCCAGTCGGTGACAGACCCCTACACTCCGGACATCCTCGCGAAAGCCCCGCCCCCGCCATGTTGTCCACACGCCTGCTCGCCGCCCTGTGTCTGTCACTGGCCTTGCTGGCCGCGCTCTGGCCAGCGCCCGCTGCCGCAGCCGATACAACCCCCTCCACCGCCCCCGCCCGGCCCCGCGTGGGCCTGGTGCTTTCGGGCGGCGGCGCGCGCGGTCTGTCGCACGTCGGCGTGCTCAAGGTGCTGGAGGCAGCGCATGTGCCGGTGGACCTGATCGTCGGCACCTCGATGGGCGCGATCATCGGCGGGCTGTACGCCAGCGGCATGACGGCCGACGAGCTGGAGCGCGAGATCCTGGCGCTGGAATGGGGCAGCCTCTTCGACTCGCGCGAGCCGCGCCAGCTGCTGTCGCAGCGGCGCAAGGAAGAAGACCTGGAGCTATCGCCCGTGTTGCGGCTGGGCTTTCGCGATGGCGAATTCCGCCTGCCCACGGGCGCGGTGTCGACGCGGGCGCTGGAAACCATGCTGCGCCGCTACACCCTGCCCGCGCGACACCGGGCCAGCTTCGACGGCCTGCCGACGCCGTTTCGCGCCGTGGCCACCGACATGGAGACCGGCCAGGCCGTGGTGATGGACCACGGCGATCTTGCCGCGGCCTTGCGCGCGAGCATGTCGGTGCCGGGCGTGTTCTCCCCGCTGGAGCTCGACGGCCGCATCCTGGGCGACGGCGGGCTGGTGAACAACCTGCCGGTGGATGTGGCGCGGCGCATGGGGGCGGACGTGATCATCGCGGTGAGCATCGGCACGCCGCTGGCGGGCCGCGAAACGCTGGGCAGTCTGCTGGGCATCACGACGCAGATGGTCAACATCCTGACCGAGCAGAACGTGCAGGCCAGCATCGCCACCCTGACCACGCAGGACCTGCTGCTGCAGCCACCACTGGGCACGCTGAGTTCGGCCCATTTCAACCGGGCGCCCGAACTCGTGCGACTCGGCACCGTCTACGCGGAGTCGGTGCGCGAAGCGCTGAACCGCTTCGCGGTCAGCCCGGCGCAGTACGCCGACTGGGTCGCGCAGCGCCAGGCCGTGGCCGACACCGGCGTGACCAGTGCGGGCAGCGTGGGCGCCCTGCGCTTCGAGGGCGTGGACGCTTCGAGGGCCCAGCGGCTGTCGCAGATGGTGGAGAGCGAACCTGGTCAGCCGATCGATCTGGCGCGCATCGAAGACGACGTGCAGCAGCTGGCGGCCACGGGCGACTACGAGCAGGTGGACTACCGGCTGGAGCGCATCGGCAGCAGCCGCGACGAAGCGCTGGTGGTGCGGCTGCGCGAGAACCGCTGGGGTCCCAACTACTTCCGGCTCGGGCTCGACCTGCGCACCGATTTCGATGGCCAGGGCGCGTTCAACCTGCGCCTGAGCCACAACCGGCACTGGGTCAACCGCCGCGGCGCCGAGTGGCGCAACCGCTTCCAGCTGGGCGAGACGCTGGGCGCGTTCACCGAGTTCTACCAGCCGCTGGACCGGCGCGCCAACTGGTTCGTGTCGGCCTGGGCCGACGCCAACCTGAAGCGCTTGGACGTGTTCGATGCCGAAGGCCAGCAAGTCGCCACCGGCAAGCGCCGCGGGCTGCAGGTGGGTGCCGACATCGGCTGGCCCATCGGCCTGCAGGGCAGCCTGGGCGAACTGCGGCTGGGCCTGGTGGGCAGCGCGCGCCGCGCCGCGCCCGACCTGGTGAGCAGCCGCGTGGCGGACCAGCCGCTGGACCTGTCCACCCAGCGCTGGCGCGAAACCGGTCTGCACGCCGCGCTGATCTCGGACCAGCTGGACTACGCCAATTTCCCGTCGAGCGGCTACCGCTTCAAGGGCGATGTGGTTTTTGGCCGCTTGCGCAACAGCGGCAACAGCTCCGAGTTCGTGCGGCTGGACAGCAGTTTCACGGCGGTGCGCTCGTGGGGCGAGCACACCTTCAACCTGGGCGCCCGGCTGGCCTACGTCAACCAGATTCCACTGGGCGCGCTGGACGAATACTCACTGGGTGGTTTCCAGAACCTCTCGGGCTACCGCGTGGGCCAGGTGGC
>JAHIQV010000346.1 GCA_018903185.1 Gammaproteobacteria bacterium
ATGTGCTTCAGCGTGAGGCGGTAGGTGCCCTTGGGTGTCGTGCGGCGCAGGCGGGTGATGAACTCGCAGAGGTTGCCGTAGCCGTTCAGATTCGTGGCGAGCACGACGAGGGTGAAGGGCGCGTCGCACTGCACCTGGAACTGGCTGCCCACGAGCAGCTTCAGGCCCTGCTCTTTCGCGGCGACATGGGCGCGCACGATGCCGGCGAGCGAACACTCGTCGGTGAGGGCGAGAGCGGTGTAGCCCAGCGCCTGCGCGCGCTCCACCAGCTCTTCGGGCTTGCTCGCGCCGCGCAGGAAGCTGAAGTTGGAGAGGCAGCGCAGCTCGGCGTAGGGAGGGATTCCGGTCATGCAAACACCCCGTGTAAAAACCACGCAGGCGCCTCGTCCAGCCGCGTCTGGAACACCCACAACACGCCCGCGTGCGCCGACTGCGCGACCCAGTAGTCGCGCACCACGTTGCGGATCTGGCCGGCGGCTTCGTCGCGGTCCCACCAGCCGCCTTCCACCCGCTGCGGGCCGGCGAGCAATTGCAGTTCGCCCTGGTAATACGGCCGGTTGGCGCGCACCAGCAGCTTGAGCGGGGCGCTCAGGATGAAGCCGGGCTGCGGCAGCTCGCTGCCCATGGCGGGCTTTCGGGGCAGGGGCTCGGGCGCCGGTTGCCAGCGGCACATCCACTCGGGCCGGTGGTCTTCGCACAGCACCGGGCGCATCACACGCTGCGGCCCCAGGCGGGCGGCGATGCGCTCCAGCACCAGGGGCAGCGTCTCGCTGCCGGCGTTGTCGTCGGGCAGCCAGGAGGCGCTTTTTTCCTCCAGCGGCATCACCTCGTCGGCGACCAGTTGCAGATCGCCCACCGGGGCCAGCAGTTCCACCCGGGCCAGGTGTTCGGCGAGCAGGCGGCAGAGGTGTTCCAGGTTGCGGGTGGGTTCGGCGGTGCGGACGGTGAGGCTGCCGCCATCGCCCGCCGATTTCGCGCGCATCGCATCGTGCGCCCAGTGCAGCGTGAAGGCGGTGGTGCCGCTGTGGCGCGCGGCGAGCCAGCCGCACAGCGCCAGCAGCAGGCGGCGCGCGCCGAACAGCAGGGCCGTCGCATCGTCCACGCGGAACATCAGCTCCAGCCGCTGCGCGAAGCGCTCGGGCATCGCGATCCAGCGGTGCACCTCGGGCGCACGGCCGTAGGCCCGGTCGAGCGCGGCGAGCAGCTGTTTGTCGAAGCGCCGGCCGACGCCGCCGCGCGGCAGGCGCCGCACATCGCCCAGCGTTCGGCAGCCGATGTGCGCGAGCGTGAGGCGGTGCGGACGCACGGCGCTGAGCGTGTCCATGGGCAGGGCGTCGAGCAACACGTCCAGCGGCTGGCGAAAACCGTCTTGCACGCCAGCGCGCGCCAGCGCCAGCGCGGCCAGGCTGTTGGGCGCCCAGGCGACCTGGCTCACGCCCAGCTCGGCAGCGTCCGAGACCACACGCTCCCGCAGCGCATGCCAGCCGCCAAACAGGCGCACGCTGGCCGCCAGCTCCATGACCACGGCTTCGTCAGCGACAGCAACCCGGGGCGTGAATTGAAGGGCCCAGAGCGCCAGCGCCTGCAGCGCCGCGTCAGTGGGCGAGGCGGTGTCGTCGGGTGCCGGCAGCCGGAGCGCTGACCAGAGCATGGCCGGCCTCGCTGGGATGAGGAATCGGGTGCGGCGCCGGTTCGAGTGGCAGCAGGGTGCTGGGCTTTTGCAGCCGCGGCGTCAGGATGGCCTGCAGGCCGCCGGGCACCGAGGGCAGGTGCAGCGTGGTCTCCAGCGGCGGGCCCTTGCGTTTGAACACGTTCACCAGCAGTTCCCAGTCGGCCCCCACGCGGGCCAGCAGGCGCAGCGGCGCGGCCGACGATTCGCGGGCCGCCGTGGCGGGCCGGCACAGGAACACCGGGCCGGCGCAGCCCGCGGCCAGCACCTGCAGGCGGCGCACCTGCTCGGCGCGCACCTGCGGCAGCCAGGCGATGAGCGCACCGCAGGCGTTGGCTTTGACCAGCTGTTCGGTGGACCACAGGCGCTCGGCCGGCGTCTCGGCCTGTACCCAGACCAGTTGCCGCTCGTTGATGCCGTCCAGCCGCAGGCCCGGCGGGTGCGGCGGCCGGGGCGGGCCGACCAGCACCACGCTGCGACCGGCGGCGCACACCTGGCGCAGCAGCGGCCCGAGCAACCGCCATTCCAGCGTGCCGCTCTGGGCGCTCAGTATTTCGGTGACGCCGTGGCCGGGCCAGCCGCCGCCGGGCAGGGCGGCGTCCAGCGCCTCGAAGCCGCTGGACCAGGTGGCCGCGACCGCGCTGCCCAGCTGGTCGGCGTGCCAGAGCGCGGCCGCCACGGCGGCGGGCAGGGCGCTGGA
>JAHIQV010000347.1 GCA_018903185.1 Gammaproteobacteria bacterium
GAATCGGCCATCGGCTGGGCGACGACTTTTTCCAGGGCGGTCGTGGTGAGATTCTTGCCGGTGGCGTCAAACAGCGATCCCGCGATCACGTGTTTGCCGTCGGGCGTCAGGTAGAAGGCGATCGGTTCGGTGCCCGCGTGCGCGGCGTAGGCGGTCATCCCGCCCGGACTCGGGAACGTGCCGACGATGCTCAGCCCCTTTTTCTGCAGGGCCTGAAGCGGCGCGGGAAGCGGCGGGGCTGCGAAGGCCAGCGAGGCAGCAGTCGATGCGAGGGCGATCAGAACGACCACGGTCGAGGTCACGATGACGGACGGCCGGGGTTGCACGGCGGATGGGGTATTCAGAGGGTTCATGGAGGTGTGGGTTGTTGTTACGGGGGTGAGGCGGCGCGAAGACTGGTCAGGCGCTGGGTGAGCGTGGCTTGTGACAGCTCGCCGATGCGGGTGTCGGCCAGCCTTCCCTGCGCATCGAAGAACAGGGTGGTCGGCAAGGCGCGGTGGCCCAGCGCCGCGCCGGTTTGATGCTGCTGATCGACCAGCACATGGCGCAGCGTCAGGCTGTGACGGTCCAGGAAGGCGGCAATCGTGCGGGCCTCTTCGCCCTGGTTGACGAAGACGATGTTCACGTCCGGGTTGGCGGCCTGTGCTTGCTGCATCACCGGCATCTCGCGCTGGCAAGGCGGGCACCAGGTGGCCCAGAGGTTGACCACGGTGGGCTTGCCTGCGAAGCCGGCGAGCGCCACGGGCCGGCCGTCCAGCGAACTCAGGGTCAGCGGCGGCAAGGGCGCTGCCGAGGACGCCATCAGGAACGTCGCGACGCCACCGAGCAGCAGCACCATGCCGGTGGTCAACACAGCGGCGACCACGGGTTTGCGCAGGCCGGTCCGCCGGTATGCGCGTTGCAGGCCGAACAGCAAGGCCAGCACAAGGCCCGCTGCCGGCTCCCAGCCACCGTCGCGGATGTCGAGGATGCTCAGCGGGAGCTTCAGGTACTGTTCGCGCCATTGCCAGACGAAGGCGAGTCGCGCCGCGACCAGGCCGACGAGCAGCATGTGCGTCAGCGTCGGTTCGACCTCGGTGCCCGCGGCCCGCGCCAGCCGCCGCGCGACGAATCCGCCGAGTGTGATGGCCAGCAAGGTCAGCAGCAGCGAATACGGCAGCGACAGCGGACCGATCAGCAGGGCCTGGTTCATGTCGGCTCCTCCATGCCGGGCGTTCGTGAAGGCGGCTGTCGCTGCAGGAACTGTTCGACGGTGAACTCACCGACCAGGCGGGCGTCGCGGCGCTCGCGCCCGGCGCCATCGAACAGCATCACGGTCGGCGGGCCGATCACCTGGTGGATGCGCATCAGTTCCCGCTGGCGCGCGTCGTTGGCGGTCACGTCGGCACGCAGCAGCAGCACGCCGGTCAGCGAGCGCTGCACGCGGGGATCTCCAAAGACTTCCTTCTCGATGGCCTTGCAGGAAACGCACCAGTCGGCATAGAAGTCCACGAGGGTGGGTTGCCCCGCGGCGCGCGCGGCAGCGAGCCGTGCCTGGAGTTCGGGTTCGCTGGCGATCGCTTCGAACCGCAAGCCCGCCGTTGCTTGCTCAATCCCATTGGCCGACGCTGTGGCGAACGTCAGTGGCCGCCAGGGATCCCCGGCGCCGCCTGCCGCGCCAAGCACCATCGCGCTGCCCCAGAGGCCGGCCAGAACGGCGAGCGTGCGGGTCGCGAGCCGCAGCGGCGACCCGCTGGCAGCGACGCTCGAGGCGCTGCGCGAAGCCGCATGAACCAGCGTCACCGCGACCGCCAGCAGCAGCGCGCCCCACATCAGCAAGGCGGCTGGTTCCGGCACCACGCGTTCGAACATCCACACCGCCGTGCCCAGCAGCAGGAAGCCCAGCGCGCCCTTCACGCGGTCCATCCAGGGCCCCGGCTTGGGCAGGAAACGCGAACCCAGCGTACCGGCGATCACCAGCGGCGCGCCCATGCCCAGGCCCAGCGCCGCCAGCAACAGCGCGCCCTGGACCACGTTGCCGCTCTGGGCGATGTAGAGCAGCGCACCCGCCAGCGGCGCGGTCATGCACGGCCCGACGAGCAGTGCCGACAGCACACCCATGGCCGTCGCGCCGGGCAGCGATCCGCCGCGCAGGCCGCGGCTCGCACCATCGAGCCTGTCGCGCAGACGGGCCGGCAGTTGCAAGGTGAAGACGCCGAACATGCCGAGCGCGAGCACGATGTACACGCCGCCCAGAACGAGCACCGTCCAGCGGTTCTGCAGCATCGCCTGCAGGTTCGCACCCGCGAGCGCAGCCGCCACGCCCAGGGCCGAATAGGTCGCCGCCATCGGCAGCACGAACGCCATCGACAGCGCGAATGCGCGCCGCGGAGGCGCCTGGCTGCCCACCACGATGCCGGAGACGATGGGCAACATCGGCAGCACACAAGGCGTGAACGCGAGCGCGATGCCGAGCAGGAAGAAGAGCGGCAGGGTCCAGCCGAGCGAGCGTTCGCCGAGCCACTGCGTGATCTGGGTGTCGCTACCGGAAACGCTGTTCCACAGGCTGGTGGCGCCTGGCTCTTGCTGCCGTTCCGACAGATCAGCGGGTGCAGTGGTAGCAACAACCGACGACAGGCTGGCGACCTGGATCGTCTCGGTCTGCGGCGGATAACACAGCCCCGCGTCGGCGCAGCCTTGCCAGGTCACGTCGAGTGCGGGGGCACCGGCATGCGCCACCTTCACCGTGACAGCGTCGTGGTAGACCTCCATCACGCCGAAGTTGGGGTCGTCCTTGCGGACGCCGGGCGGGCGTTCGGTCTCCATGGGACTCCCGGACGGGGATGCCGTGACCGCCATGCGGTCGCGGTACAGGTAGTAGCCCGGCGCAATGGACCAGGTCAGCTGCAGCCCGCCGGCATCGGACTTCGTGGCCGACAGGCGAAAGGCCTGCTCGGGCTGCAGGAACTCTTCGGCGGCGTGAGCCGGCCAGGCCACGCCCCACAGCAGCACCAGGGCGGCGAGCGCAGCGCGCAGGCTGCTTCGAAAGCGATCGGGAAGGTCGGGCATGGACTGGTGTCAGAGCGTGACGGGATGTCAACGGAGGGCCATCCTTGAATACCGCGATTAAGGCGGCGTTAACGACCCTCATGGCCTGTCGCCACCCGTGCTTGACGCCCCCAGCCACCATAATCGCGCCATGAATTTCATCGGCCCCTGCGGAGACAGCCGTGCACGTCTTGCTGATTGAAGACGACCGCCTCGTCGCCAGTGGCATCGTCGCCGGGCTGCGCCTGCTCGGCGTGACCGTGGATCACGTCGACACCGCCGCGAAGGCGCGTGCGGCGCTCGGCACGTCGCACTTCGATGTCTGTGTGCTCGACCTGGGCCTGCCCGACGAAGACGGCATGGCGGTGCTCGCGCGCTGGCGCGCCCAGGGGCAGTCGATCCCGGTGCTCGTGCTGACGGCGCGCGATGCGCTAGAACACCGCGTCGCGGGCCTGCGGGCCGGTGCCGACGATTACCTGCTCAAGCCCTTCGAGCTCGACGAACTGGTGGCCCGGCTGCACGCGCTGGTGCGCCGCGCCAGCGGCCGCAGCAGCGACCTCGTCGAACACGGCAATCTCTCTTTCAGCGCTTCCAGCGCCGAGGTTCGGCTGCATGGTGTGCGGGTCGATCTGTCGCGGCGCGAGCTGGCGTTGTTGCGCGCGCTGCTGCAGAACCCTGGCCGTATCCTGAGCCTGGAGCAACTCCAGGCCAGCCTCTACGGCTTCGATACCGATGTGGAAAGCAACGCCGTGAACGTGCACATCCACCACCTGCGCCGCAAGCTCGGCCCCACCATCGTCGAAACGGTGCGCGGCCTGGGCTACCGGCTGGGCGAGGCGGCCGCTGGCGAGGACCCGCGGTGACGCTGCGCCTGCGCCTGGTCGCCATCATCGGCTTGTCGCTGACGCTGCTGTGGAGCGTCGTCGCGGTGTGGATGTTCATGGATGTGCGCGAGCAGCTGCGCAGCGCCCTGGACGAGCGGCTGGCGGCCTCGGCGCGCATGGTGGCCGGCCTGGTCGCGCGCCTCCCGGCGGAGCGCCTGCAGGTCAGCGGCCCCCCGGTGTTGCCGCTCGATGTGATCGCGCGCGACGGCCTGGCGTGCGAGGTCAGCCTGGTTCGCGGCGAGGTGGCGGTCCAGCCGATCGCGCGCACCGCCACCAGCCCCGGCCTGGA
>JAHIQV010000348.1 GCA_018903185.1 Gammaproteobacteria bacterium
AGGTCGTTGACGTGCAGGTGGACGTGAAAACGTTTCATCGGAATCTCCAGTCAGGCTTGAAAGGGAAGGGTTTCGGGGAGCGTGGTGGCGGCCGGCAGTACCACCACCGGTGAGAAGCCGCCGCCTTCGGTGCGGAAGTTGGTGGTCTGGCCCGACCAGGTGCGCGCGGCCAGCAGCTGCACCTGGCCGCGGTAGGTGTAGGCGCGCAGGTCCAGCTTGAGCAGCGTGGTCTCGCCGTCAACAGACACCAGCCGTTCGCTGGGCGGTACGGTGGTCTGGGCGACGTAGTCCCCCGCGAGGATGTCGCCCCACACGCGCCGGGTGAGCTTGTCGCCGCGGTAGGCGGCGCGGGCGCCGAAGCCGGCAGCGGGTTTGAAGAACAGCGTGCGCCGCCGGCTCCAGAGGTCATCGGCGTTCTCGGCCGTGACGCGCTGTGTGGCGGGCACCACCTGGCGCAGCACGGCGCGGTCGCTCTCGCTCACGCCCCAGGCTTCGAGCAGCGCGGCGTCGGACAGCGCGATCAGGTTGCGTTTGTCGGCATACAGCGCGTGGGTGCGGGGATGCGGCGTGACCACGGCCGCGCCCGCGCGGTAGGCCTGCTGCAGCGCGTCGTGGCTGCTGTCCTGCAGGTAAAAATCGGTCAGGCGGTTGTAGACCAGGTCCACCGGCATGCCGGCCGGCAGGGCCGGGTGCCAGAGCGCGCCATCGCGCCACTGCAGCTCGCGCGCATCGGCCACCACGGCGATCAGGCCCTTCGCGGCCAACAGCGCGCGCACCATTTCGAATTCAGGCGCCAGGTACTGTTCGCCGGGTGCGTCGTCCACGATCAGCACGTTGCGCAGCGGCGCGTCGCCGCGCTGCGATTGCCACTCGGCGCGGAACATGGCGACGAACACGTCGTCGAGCCGTTGCAGCGCATCCTCCGGGTCAAACAATGGCTCGAAGCCGGTGCAGCAGGCGCGGTGCGCCCGCGCCAGCGCGGCGTTGAGCAGGGCGCCGCCGGCGTTGCTGTTGATCTCGATCAGCTTGGGGCCGTCGGCGGCGAGGTGGAAGTCGTAGCCCATGAAGACGCCGGCCGGGCCCCAGTCCAGCGCCGCGATCGGGTTCGCGCGCGCCAGGGCCTGGGCGTGCCAGGCGGGCAGGGCGATCACACGTTCCAGCGTCTGCACGGCCATCACGATCTGCTGCTGCACCCTGGGGTCGAGGAACACCGCGCTGGCCGAGAACAGGTGCGGGTGGCTCTCGGCCAGCCGCGCGCTGAGACCGCCGAGCGCCGGGCTGGTTTCCAGCTGCTCGCGCAATCGGTTGGGCTGCAAGGTCTGGCAGGCACAGCCGAGGTTGATCGCGTCGGCCAGGTTCATGGCGCCGTCCCGCAACCGGTGCACCCGGCATCCACCGGGATTTCGCAGGGTTCACCGGCGCAGCAGTGTTCGGTGAGGTATCCGAGCAGGGCGTTCATGCGGTCGAAGCTGGCGCGGTAGATCAGGTGGCGGCCCTGCGGCTCGGCACTCACCAGATCGGCGTGAGCCAGTTCCTTGAGGTGGAACGAGAGCGCGCTGGGCGACACCCCCAGCTGCTCGGCCAGGACGCCGGGCGTGAGGCCGTCGGGGCCGGCCACGACCAGCGCACGGAAGGCGCGCAGGCGCTGCACCTGGGCAAGCGCGGCCAGCGCGCTCAGGGCCTGGGATTCCAAGGGTGATGTGATTTCCATATTTCAATATTACTTGAAACGTGGAACCGATGCCTGTTTTTTCCATGCCCACACGGGTCAGTGGGTGTCATCAAAACTTCATGCCGCTGCCACGAACGGGACATGCGTGATGCCAAGAATGCAGGTTCATGACCACGAGCACACCGACCACAGCGCCTGCGACGGGCGCATCCACCAGGAGCCTGCCATGAGAGAACTGCCCACCCCCACACTGAACCTCTCGCCGGTAAGCCGGCCCCGGGGGTTGCTTCATCCGGGCTCACCTGCTCAGTCTCGGCCCCTGGTGGCCAACCCGTTGGCGGAAATTCCCGCGGCCGGCGGTATCGAAGTCTCGTGGGCCCGCCACCTGGACGAGGTTCGTGAAGCGCAACGACTGAGGCACGCGGTGTTTGCCGTCGAGATGGGGGCCATCCTGTCCAAGGCCGTGCCCGGTCACGACGTGGACCTGTTCGATGACTTTTGCGAACACCTGCTGGTTCGCGACAGCGCGACGCGCCAGGTGATCGGCACCTACCGCGTGCTCACGCCGGCCCAGGCCCGGCGCGTGGGCAGCACCTACAGCGACACCGAATTCGACCTGACCCGACTGCGCAATGTGCGCGAGCGCATGGTGGAGCTGGGCCGCAGCTGCGTGCACCGCGACCACCGACACGGCGGCGTGATCATGGCGCTGTGGGGAGCGCTGGCCGAATTCATGGTGCGCAACCAGCTCGACACCATGATCGGTTGCGCCAGCATCCCCATGCAGCACCAGGGCGAACATGGCATGGTGGGAGGTGGCCACGCGGCGGCCAGCATCTGGCGCCAGGTGAAGGAGAAGCACCTCGCCTCCATCGAATTCCACGTGCGCCCGCGCCTGCCGCTGCCGATCGAACAGCTCGACGACACGCTCGACGTGGAGCCGCCCGCGCTGATCAAAGGTTATCTGCGCCTCGGCGCCAAGGTGCTGGGCGCGCCCGCCTGGGATCCCGACTTCAACGCCGCCGACCTGCCGATGATGATGCGCATCGCCGATCTGCCAGCGCGCTACCGCAAGCACTTCTTGGGCGCTTGAGATGCGCACGGCCTTCGAAGCACTGGGCGGTTGGGGGCAGGTGGGGAATCTGTCTGCAGGCTTCGAAACCAACGACGAGCATCCCAACGATGGCGGAGAACGGCCCCGTTACAGGGCCGTTTTCATTTCCGACCTGCACCTGGGCACGGCGGGCTGTCAGGCCGGCGCCTTGCTGGAGTTCCTGAAGCACCATCCCAGCCACACCCTGTATCTGGTGGGCGACATCATCGACGGCTGGCAGCTGCGCCGCAAATGGTTCTGGCCGCAGGCGCACAACGATGTGGTGCAGAAGCTGCTGCGGCGTGCCCGCAAGGGCTGCCGGGTGGTGTTCGTGCCAGGCAACCACGACGAGTTCGCGCGCCAGTTCCATGGCCACAACTTCGGCGGCATCGAGGTCAGCAACGAGGCCGTTCACACCATGGCCGACGGGCAGCGCCTGTGGGTCGTGCACGGAGACCACTTTGACGGCGTGATCCAGTGCGCCAAGTGGCTGGCTTACGTGGGCGACAACCTCTATGAGTTCACGCTGCGGCTGAACCGCCACCTGAACTCGTTGCGCGCGCGCCTGGGCCTGCCGTACTGGTCGCTCTCGCAATACCTCAAGCACAAGGTCAAGAGCGCGCTGAACTACGTGACCGATTTTGAGCGCGCCGTGGCCGCCGAAGCGCGTCACAAGGGCTACCAGGGCGTGGTCTGCGGGCACATCCACCGCCCGGAAATGCGCCACATCGACGGCACGCTCTACTGCAACGATGGCGACTGGGTGGAAAGCCTCTCGGCGCTGGTCGAGCACCTGGACGGCCGGCTGGAGCTGGTGCACTGGATTCCTTCCATTGCTGAACGGCCATCAGAGCCGCAGCTGCGCCAGACAGCCTGAAAGAGACACCCAGGGAGACAACAATGAAACTGGTTCTTGTGACAGACACCTGGTTGCCCCAGGTCAACGGCGTGGTGAGCACGCTGATGGAGCTGGTGCGCCAGCTCCAGGCGCGTGGCGACGAAGTGGTGGTGATCCAGCCCGGGCAGTTCCGCACCCGGCCGTGCCCGGGGTATCCGGGCATAGCGATGGCGCTGTTCCCCGGCCGGCAACTGGCGCGCATGGTGAATGCGGCCAACCCCGACGCCATCCACATCGCCACCGAAGGCCCGCTGGGCTGGGCGGCGCGAAGCCACTGCCTGCGACGCGGACTGCCTTTCACCACTGCCTTCCACACCAAGTTCCCCGAGATATTGCACACGATGCTGCGCGTGCCGCTGTCCTGGAGCTATGCGTTGTTGCGCCGTTTCCACCGGCCCAGCAGCGGCGTCATGGTGCCGACCCGTGGTGTGCTCGACATGCTGGCGCAGCGCGGTTTTCACAACCTGCGTGAATGGACGCACGGGGTCGACACGCGCCTGTTTGCGCTCGCCCCCGAGGCCACCGAATGCCCACCCCTGGGCCATCTGGCGAGGCCGGTGAGCCTGTTCGTGGGGCGCGTGGCCGCGGAAAAGAACATCGAGGCGTTCCTCTCGCTCGACGTGCCGGGCAGCAAGGTGGTGTGTGGCGTGGGGCCGTTGCTGACCGCGCTGCAGGAGCGCTATCCCAATGTGCACTGGCTCGGCGTGTTGCCGCGCCAGGAACTCGCGCAGGTGTACGCCGCGGCCGACGTGTTCGTGTTTCCCTGCCGCAATGAAACCTTCGGGCAGGTGATGCTCGAAGCCATGGCCTGCGGTGTGCCGGTGGCGGCGTATCCGGTGGACGGGCCTCTGCAGGTGTTGGGAGAGGCCGGTGCCGGCGCGATGCGCGACGATCTGCGCGAGGCCTGGTTCGAGGCGCTGAAGGTCAAGCGCCATGCGGCGCGCGCCCGCGCCCAGCAGTTCGGCTGGGGCCGCGCCACGGCCCTGTTTGTCTCTTTTCTGGTGCTGTTCCCGCCGCGGCAGCGCAAACCCCGGCCGTCGCCGCTGAACGCCGCCGCTGCTGCGCGGTCCTTGCCGGGCATCGATGTCGTCCGACTGTCACACAAACGTCATCCAGCTGTTGAATAATCGTCAAGATCAAGTGGCATGGCCACCAGCCAAGACCGGCTGGACCTTGCCGCATCCCCTGATACCCACGGTATTCATGAGCGCCAGCAACCCACAGACCCGCCTGACTTTTCTGGACCGAGACCACAGCATCCTGGCTTTCAACGAGCGGGTGATGGACTGGGCACGCCGGACCGATGTGCCCCTGCTGGAACGCCTTCGCTATCTGAGCATCGTCTCCAGCAACCTCGACGAATTTTTCGAGGTGCGCATGGCGCCCCAGCTCAACGCGCACAAGACCCATGAGCAGCGCGGGCTGTACACCGTTGAAACCTACGAGCAGTTGTCTGCCAAGGTGCACGCCCTCGTGGCGCAGCAGTACGCCATCTACAACGACGAGCTGCTGCCCCTGCTGGAGAAGAAGGGCATCAAGCTGGTGGCCCACGGCGAGCGCAACCCGCGCCAGCGCCGCTGGGTCAAGGAGTTCTTCCAGCGTGAAGTGCAGCCCCTGCTGTTGCCCGTGGGCCTGGACCCGGCTCACCCGTTTCCCCAGGTGGCGAACAAGTCACTCAACTTCATCGTTCGGCTCACCGGCAAGGACGCCTTTGGCCGCGAAAACGAGATCGCCATCGTCAAGGTGCCGCGCATCCTGCCACGGTTTTTCCGCATGCCGCCGGTCAAGGGCTCGAAGCAGAGCCACTTTGTCTCCATTTCCAGCCTGATCCGCTCGCACCTGGCCGACCTGTTCCCAGGCCGGCAGGTGACCGAGTTTTCGCAGTTCCGCGTCACGCGCCACTCCGACCTCGCGGTGGACGAGGAAGAGGTGAAAAACCTGCGCACCGCGCTGCGCAAAGGCCTGCAGCAACGTCACTATGGTGAAGCGCTGCGCCTGGAAATATCGGCCGGCTGCTCCGAATACCTCGCCAGTTTTCTGCTGGCGCAGTTCGCCTTGCCGCAGGAGGCGCTGTTCCGGGTGCCCGGCCCGGTGAATCTCGTCCGCCTGAACCAGCTGATCGACCAGGTTGACGCGCCTGCGCTGCGCTTTGAACGCTACAACGCCGGCTGGCCGGCGCAACTGGTGCCGGGCCAGTCGTACTTTGAGCAGCTGCAACAGGGCGATGTGCTGATCCACCAGCCCTACGAGAGTTTTGATGCGGTGCTCGCCTTCCTGCGCGAAGCGGTTGAAGATCCGGACGTGCTGGCGATCAAGCAGACCATCTACCGCACGGGCGCCAAGTCCGAGTTGATGAACCTGCTGCGCGAGGCGGTGCGCCGGGGCAAGGAAGTCACCGCGGTGGTGGAGCTCAAGGCGCGCTTCGACGAAGAGGCCAACATCAACTACGCCGAACGCCTCGAATCCGTGGGCGCGCAGGTGGTGTACGGCGTGGTGGGCCTGAAGACCCACGCCAAGATGATGCTCATCACGCGGCGGGAAGACGGCCGGCTCAAGCGCTACGCCCACCTCTCCACCGGCAACTACAACCCCGGCACCGCCAGGCTCTACACCGACCTGAGCTACCTCACCGCCGACGACGCGCTCACCGCCGATCTGGAGCAGGTCTTCCTGCACCTGGCCAGCCAGAACCGGCTGCCCAGGCTGAACAAGGTGCTGATCGCCCCGTTCCACCTGCACAAGTCGATGATCGACAAGGTGGAGGCTGTGGGCGCGGCCGCCAAGGCCGGCAAAGAAGCCCGCATCATCCTGAAGATGAACGCGCTGACCGACGAGCCGCTGGCCCGGGCGCTGGCGCAGGCCTCGCAACTGGGCGCCAGGATCGACCTCATCGTGCGCGGCGCCTGCATCCTGCCCGCACAGGTGCCGGGCGTGACCGACAACGTGCGGGTTCGTTCGGTGATTGGCCGGCTGCTGGAGCATTCGCGGGTGTTCTATTTCCGCACCGACGGGGTCGAAGAACTCTGGCTGTCCAGCGCAGACTGGATGAACCGCAACATGCTGAGGCGGGTGGAGCTGGCCTGGCCCGTGACCGACAGCGCACTGCGCCACCGCGTCATGGACGAGTGCCTCTCGGCCTGCCTGCACGACACCAAAGACGCCTGGCTGCTGCAGCCGGATGGTCGTTACATTCCTGCCATTGCACTCACCGGGGCCAAAGGCCGTGCTGCGGTGCCACTGTCAGCGCAGACCAGCCTGATGACGCGCTACGGCAGCAAGGGTTGAAAGCACAGGAGGGCACAAGGCATGGATCTGATTCTCTGGCGACATGCTGAAGCCCACGAACACCCGGATCTGGTCCATGGCCAGCAGGGAGACAAACTCGATCTCGCTCGCCGCCTGACCCCCAGGGGCGACAAGCAGGCCGCGCGCATGGCCGCCTGGCTTGACCGCCAGCTGCCCGACGGTGCCCGTATCTACTCCAGCCCCGCGGTGCGCGCGGAACAGACCGCGCTTGCGCTGGGGCGCAAGCTCAAACTGCGCAGTGAACTGGCTCCGGACGGCGATCCGCTTGCTTTGCTGGAACTGGTGCAGTGGCCCAGCGGCAAATCGCCGGTGGTGGTGGTGGGTCATCAACCCATGCTGGGCAGCGTGATCGCGCGCCTGCTCGGTTTGCCGGAAGAGTACTGCCCGATGAAAAAAGGGGCGATCTGGTGGCTGCACCACCGCGAGCGCCATGGGACCCTCCAGACGGTCCTGGTCACGGTCCAGACGCCCGAGCTGATCTGAACACTGCGCCTCGACCGAGGCGCAGGCGCATCAGGCGGCGGGAGCGCTGGCCGGCTTGGCCGCAACGGCAGCAGATGGCTGGGCCGGCGAGGCCGTGTTGACCACAGCAGCTGCCTTCGATTTTTGAACCGGGGCCTTGACCGCTGGCTTGCGCGCGGGCGGTGTTGTGGCCTTTTTCGCAGTGGCCTGTTTCGCAGTGGCTTTTTTCGCCGTGGCTTTTTTCACAACCGTTTTGGGCGCAGCCGCTGCAACCGGTGGGCTCTTCGCTGCAGGCTTGGCCATGGGTTTCACCGCGGATTTCGTGGCTGCTTTCACCGGTGCTTTGGCGACCGGTCTGGCTTTGACCAAGGCTTTCACCGGCACGTCAGCCGCCTTGGGCAATGGCGCTTCGGCGCTGGGGCGGCCGGTCTTCAGGGTGGGGACGGCGGCAATGGCGGTCTTGTAGGCCGCATCGCTCATGCCTTTGAGCACCATCAGGCCAGCGCGCAGGAGTTCGCTCTTCTTGACGCTGGTGCCCATGGCAATGGCACGGGTCTTGAGCGCGTCGATGGTGAGGTATTCGGCTTTGGGGAT
>JAHIQV010000349.1 GCA_018903185.1 Gammaproteobacteria bacterium
CATCTGGAACACGCTGCCCAGCACGCCGGGGCGGCGGATTTCGCGGCCGAGGAACAGGTTCTCGGCGATCGTCATGGCCGGGGCCACGGCGAGGTCCTGGTACACCGTTTCGATGCCGGCGCGGCGAGCGTCGATCGGGCTCTTGAAGTGGGCGCGGGCGCCGTCGAGGTAGATCTCGCCTTCGTCAGGAATCGTGGCACCGGCGAGGCACTTGATCAGCGAAGACTTGCCGGCGCCGTTGTCGCCGATCACGGCCAGGATTTCCCCGGCGCGCAGTTCGAAGTCGGCGCCGTCGAGCGCGGTGACCTGGCCGTAGCGCTTGACGAGGCCCTTGGCCTGGATCACGAGCGGGCTTTGAGCGTTGGGTGCGGTAGACATCAACGGACTCCTTTGCGGGACATCTGGTCGGTCATCACAGCCAATATGACGAGGATGCCGGTGACGAGGATCTGGTACACGGAAGACACGCCCATGAGCGTCAGGCCGTTGCGGAACACACCCACAATGAGCGCGCCCACCAGGGTGCCCAAAATGATGCCGCGGCCACCGAACAGGCTGGTGCCGCCCAGCACCACGGCGGTGATGGCGTCGAGGTTTTCGGTCTGCCCGGCGTTCGGGTCACCGGCGCCAATGCGCGCCACGGAGAGCAGTGAAGCCAGGCCGTAGAACACGCCGGCCAGCACGTACACGCCCAGCAGCACCTTGTCGGTGGAAATGCCGGTCAGGCGGGTGGCCTCGGGGCTGTTGCCCACGGCGTAGATGTGGCGGCCCGGCGCCGTTTCGCGCAGGAACAGCCAGGTGATCAGGTACAGCGCGAGCATCAGCACCACGCCGTAGAGGATGTTGGTCTCGCCGATGCGGAACGAGTTGCCGAGCCAGGTCAGGCCGTCGGACACTTCGGTGATGGTCTGCGAACCCGAATACAGCTGGGTGATGGCGAACGCGATGTTCAGCGTGCCCAGCGTGACGATGAAGGGCGGCAGCTTGGCCTTGGTCACGAGCAGGCCGTTGATGAGGCCGAAGCCGGCCGTGGCGGCGATGCCCAGCGTGATCGCGACCGGCGCGGAGAGGCCGAAATCGGCGCCCATCTTGGTCATGACGATGGAGCCCAGCGCCATGATCATGCCGCACGACAAATCGATGCCGGCGGTCAGGATGATCAGTGTCTGGCCGATGGCGATGGTGCCCACCACCATCACCTGCTGCAGGATCAGCGAGAAGTTCTGCAGCGTGAGGAAACGCTCGTTCTGCGTCGCAAAGAACAGGCACGCAAAGATCAGGGCGATAAACGGCCCGAGCGTGCCCATGGGTGGAAGTTTGGATTTGAGGGTGTTCATGGCGGTGGCCCGTCCAATCAGAGGAAAAGAGATTGCAGTGGCACGAGATGCCCCCTACCAGGGGCACCGAAGGTCCGGCTCCGCCGGCCCAAGGTGCCGTCCCCCCTCCAAGCCGAAGGCGCCACAGAGGGGGGAAGCCGCGCAGCGGCGCAGGGGGGAGTTACTTATTTCCCCAGCACAGGTCCATGCCGGTCTTGACGTCTTTGCTCTCCACACCGGCCACGGCTTTGCCCGCGATCAGGGTCACGCCGGTGTCGGTGTAGCCGCTGACCTTCTTGCCGGTCTTGGCGTATTCCACACCCGCGGCCACGCCCATGGCGGCCATCTTCAGCGGGTACTGCTGGCTGGTCGCGGCGATCACGCCGGCGCCCACGTCCTTGATGCCGGCGCAGCCGCCGTCCACCGAGACGATGACCACGTCTTTTTCCTTGCCGGCGGCCTTCAGGGCCTTGAAGGCACCGGCGGCGGCGGGTTCGTTGATCGTGTAGACCAGGTTGATGCCGGGGTTCTTCTGCAGGCAGTTTTCCATGCCGGTCTGGCCCTTGGCCGCGTCACCGAAGCTGTCGGCCATGCAGACCACGCCCGCGGCGGCGCCGCCGAGGTGGTTGCTCTTGGCATCCGGGGCGGTCAGGCCAAAGCCCTTCAGGAAGCCGTTGTGGCGCTGGGCGCCCACCGGGTGACCCGGGAACAGGTCGAGCGTGGCGATGACCGGCTTCTTGCCCGCCATGGCCACCTTGGCGTACTGACCGATCAGCACGCCGGCCCTGTAGTTGTCGGTGGCGAACAGGCCGTCCACGGCGGTGGCCGGGTCGGTCGGGCTGTCCAGCGCGATCACCTGCACGCCCTGCTGCTGCGCGCGCTTGATGGCGGGGATGATGGCCTTGGCGTCGCTCGGGGTGATCAGGATGGTCTTGGCGCCGGCGGCGATCATGTTCTCCATCGCGGTCACCTGACCGGCGTTGTCGCCGTCTGTCTTGCCCGCGGCCGACAGCAGCTTGGCGCCGAGCTTGGTGGCTTCGGCGGTGGCGCCCTCTTTCATCTTCACGAAGAAGGGGTTGGACTCGGTCTTGGTGATCAGGCCGATGACGGGCTGCGACTGGGCTGCGGCAACGCCAACGGCCAGTGTCAGGGCGGAAAACACGAAAGTGGTTGCAAGTTTTTTCACAGTTGTCTCCTCGAAGGGATGGATGATGTGCTGAAGGCGCTCTGGCTCGGCAGTCTGGTCTTGGGGTTTTCACGCTGTCTGCTGCGGAGTGACTGAACTATATTTCGGTTCAGGTTAATAAATCAACTGGATTTAGTTATGGTTTTCCCTAGTTCTTCTGCCCTCATTCAAGTCGCCACCGCGGGCGAGGCCCTCATCGACATGATCACGGAGTCCGACGGACGGCTGCGGCCCTGCGCTGGCGGCGCGGTCTACAACCTCACCCGCGCCCTCGGGCTGCAGGGCGTGGGCACGCTCTACCTCAACCCGCTCTCGCAGGACCGTTTTGGCCGCCTGATGGCCGACGCCATCCACCAGGCCGGTGTGACCCTGGCGCGCGAGGCGCCGGTGCACGAACCCACCTCGCTCGCGCTGGTCGGTCTGGACGCTGAAGGCAAGGCCAGCTACAGCTTCTACCGCGACGGCGTGGCCGACCGCCAGGTCAACGCCGCCGACATGACGGCGCAGTGCGCGGCCCAGCCGGGTCTGAAGGTGGCGGTCACCGGCTGCCTGGCCCTGGTCGCCGACGACAGCGGCAAATACCTGCCCTGGCTGCAGGCGCAGCGCGCCGCCGGCCGGCTGGTGGTGGTCGACGCCAACCTGCGCCCGGCCATCGTGCCCGACATGGCCACCTACCAGGCCAGCGTGATGGCCGCGCTGGGCCAGGCGCACATCGTCAAGGTCAGCGACGACGATCTGGTCACGCTCGGCTTCACCGCGCCCGATCCGCTGGACGCCGCGCGCGAACTGCTGCAAGCCACTTCGGCCACCTGGCTGGCGCTCACCCTGGGCCCCAGGGGCGCCGTTCTGCTGCACCGGGACGGCCGGGGCTGGGCGTCCGCCGAACCTGCCCCCGTGAAAGTGGCCGACACCGTGGGCGCGGGCGACACCTTCCTGGCCGGCCTGCTCACGGCTCTGCTCGAACGCCCGGCCATGCAGAACGCCGCCCGCGCCGATCAACTGGTGCTCGACAGCGACGACGTGCAACACATCCTGGGCCGTGCCGTGGCCAGCGCCAGCCTGTGCGTGATGGAAGTGGGCTGCGTGCCGCCCAGCCGCGACCAGGTGGTCGAACGTGTGGCCACGCTGCGCCCCATGTTCCGCCCGCTTTGAACCTTGTTGGCCAGCACGAACATTGCATGGCTACCGGGGCGCCTGGCGCAGAAAGAAACCCGCTTGTAACTTGATTACATTAAACTTCGTCAAATCGCGTAACTAAATTAGACCCATGGCCACATCCACACCCTCCCAAACCCCTGCGGCCCCGCTCGATCTGGTGATCTTTGGCGGTGTGGGCGACCTCTCGGTGCGCAAGCTGCTGCCCGCGCTGTACATGGCCCACCTGCACAACAACCTGCCCGAGTCCACGCGCATCCACGCGCTGGGCCGCCAGGCCTGGGACCGAGCCGCCTTTCTGGCCTTCATCCAGGAAAAAGTGCCCGGTTTCATCGGAACCAAGGCCTACAACGATACCGACTGGGGCAGCTTCGTGCGCCGCCTGAACTACGTCTGCGTGGACGCCACCGACGCCAGCGACTTTCCCGACCTGGGCGCCGAGCTGCAGGCCGGCTCCGACCGCGTCTATTACCTGGCCACCGCCCCCAGCCTGTTCACCGGCATCTGCGCCCACCTCGGTGGTGCGGGCCTGATCGATGCACGCTCGCGCGTGGTGCTGGAAAAGCCGCTCGGCCACGACCTGGACTCG
>JAHIQV010000350.1 GCA_018903185.1 Gammaproteobacteria bacterium
CCACCGTCGAGTGGTACCAGAAGCACCTGGGCATGAACTTCGTGCTCGCCATCGCCGAGGACCAGGTGCCCTCGACCCACGCACCCGACCCCTACATGCACCTGTTCATGGACGCGGGCGGCGGCAACATCCTGGCCTTTTTCGAACTGCCCAACGCACCCGAGATGGGCCGCGACCCGAACACCCCCGACTGGGTGCAGCACATCGCGCTGGAAGTGGACACGGTTGAAGAACTGGAAGCCACCAAGGCCAGCCTCGAAGCCGCCGGCATCCCGGTGGTCGGGCTGACCGACCACACCATCTTCAAGTCGATCTACTTCTTTGACCCCAATGGCCACCGCCTGGAGCTGGCCGCCAACACCGCCACGCCCGAGATGATGAAGAAGCTCGACGAGGTGAAGTGGGACATGCTCAACGAGTGGGACAAGACCAAGCGCGCCCCCAAACACGCCGCCTGGATGCATGAAAAAGAGTTCACGGCGGGCTGACACCCGATTTCGCCGTTGCCGTTCGTCGGCACCGCTGACCCGATCCTGAGGCAGGCCCGGGCCGTCGCCCGCCCCTCAGGCCACCAGGCAATGCGCCACGGCGTCCTCGTCCCATTCGATGCCCGTGCCCGGTCGGTCGGACACCACGGCTTCGCCGAGCTCAATGCGCAGCGGCGACTGCAGCACCGGACTGGCCCAGTCCACATACTCCAGCCAGTGGGCGGTGGGCGTGGCGGCCAGCAGGTGGGCGCTGACTTCGGGAAACAGGTGGCTGGAGATCGGCATGCCGGCGGCCTCGGCCAGGGCCGCGGCCCTCAGCCAGCCCGAGACGCCGCCGATCTTCATGGCGTCGGGCATGCCCAGGTCCGAGGCGCCGGCCGCCAGGCTCTTGGCCATCTCGTGTGTGCCCCACCAGTTTTCGCCCATCTGCACCGGGATGCGCGTCCGGCTGCGGATCTGCGCGTGGCCGCTGTAGTCGTCGGCCAGCGTCGGCTCTTCCACCCAGTGCAGGTCTTCGTCCTGCAGCGCATCGGTGCGCCGCACCGCCTCGGCCACCGACAGGATCTGGTTGTAGTCGGCCATCAGCGCCACCCGCTCGCCGATGGCGCGCCGCACCGCCCAGACCACCTCGACGTCGGTCCGTGCCTCGACATAGCCGAGCCGGACCTTGATGGCCTCGAAGCCATGGACCAGCAGGTGCTCGGCTTCGGCGGGCGCGTCGTGGCTGCCGATCATGCCCAGCCCGCAGCTGTTGTAGGCCGGCACCCGGTCGCGTTCGGCACCGAGCAGCCGGGCCAGCGGCAGTCCCTGCGCCCGCGCCTGCGCGTCCCAGGCCGCCATGTCGATGCCCGCCAGCGCCATGCCCGTCACCCCCTTGAGCCCGAGCAGGCGGAACAGCCCCTGCAGCTTGCGCTCCAGTGCCAGCGGGGCCACCGGGTCGCCCTGGATCAGCGGCGACAGGTTCTCCAGCAACTGCACCACCGGCTTGAGCACCAGCGGCGTGTAGCAGAACAGGTAGGTGTGGCCGGTGATGCCCTGCTCGGTGAGCAGGTCGATCAAGGCCAGCGGTGCGATCTGGATCGTGCCGCTGCTGGTGCGCAGCGGCAGCGGCATGGGCACGTGCACCGCGCGCACGCGCAATTCACGGACGGTCAGCAAGGCGGGTGTGTCCATGGGCGTCTCCAGTGGTGGGAACCGTGGCGCGATGGCCGGACTTCGGAGTGGGACGTTAAATCCGGTCGAACGGCGGGTCAAGTGCCACGGCGGCCGGACGCCCGGAGCGCAGGCACAAAACAACCGGCATGACCCGACGAAGACCTGCTGCTCGCCTGGCGCCACCAGCCGGGACCACGGTGGCGGGCCGGCGCTGGCGCCGCTGGGCCGACGCGCTGCGGAGGCAGAAGGGCGCGCTACCATCGCGCGCATGACACCAGCCCCGCACCACACCAGCGCCCTCGTCCTCTTTTCGGGCGGGCAAGACTCCACCACCTGCCTCGCCCACGCCCTGGCGCGCTACCCGCGCGTGGAAACGCTCGGCTTCGACTACGGCCAGCGCCACAGCGTGGAGCTGCAGGCGCGCCTGGTGGTGTTGCGCGAACTGCGCGGGCGCTTCCCCGCCTGGGGCGAACGACTGGGCGAAGACCACCTGCTCGACCTCGCGGTGCTGGGCAAGGTCAGCGAAACCTCGCTCACGCGCGACATGGCCTTCCGCATGGAAGAAAGCGGCCTGCCCAACACCTTCGTGCCCGGGCGCAATCTGCTGTTCCTCACGCTCGCCGCCGCGCTCGCCTACCGCCGCGGCATCCAGGTCATCGTCACCGGCGTCTGCGAGACCGACTTCAGCGGCTACCCCGACTGCCGCGACGACTCCATGAAAGCCCTGCAGGTCGCGCTCTCGCTCGGCATGGACCACCGCTTCCTCATCGACACCCCGCTGATGTGGATCGACAAGGCCGACACCTGGCGCATGGCCGAAGAGCTGGGCGATGCCTCGGGCGTGGCTGGTGGCGGGCAGGCGCTGGTGGACCTGATCCTGGAACACACGCACACCTGCTACCTGGGTGACCGTGAGCACCGGCAGGACTGGGGCTACGGGTGCGGGAGCTGCCCGGCCTGTGAGCTGCGGGCCAAGGGGTGGGCGGGTTATGTGCAGCCGTGACGCCCGGAACGCTTCCGCGGCATGAGGCTCACGTGGCGGCCGGCATCGTGGTGTCGAGCAGGCGAAAGCCGCGCGGCTCGCTGCCCGGCGCGGACGGACCGGGTGTGGGTTCCAGCGCCCAGCGCCGGTCGTGAAAAGCCGCCACCGCGGGCCGGTGGGCGATCGACACCAGCGCGCCGTTCTGCGATGCCACCAGGGCCAGCAGACGTTCGTACACCGCTTTCTCTGCCGCTTCGTCGAGCGCGCTGGTGGCTTCGTCCACGAACAGCCAGCGCGGTTTCTTGAGCAAGGCACGGGCAATCGCCAGGCGCTGCTGTTCGCCACCCGAGAGCTTCTGGCCCCAGGTGTCTTCGTCGTTCAGGCGCCCGGTCAGCTGGGGCAGCAGCGCGTCGCGCAGGGCCTGTTGCAGCTCGGCTTCGGTGTAGCGGTCATCGGCTTCGGGGTAGGCCAGCGCACTGCGCAGGGAACCGGTGGGGAAGTAGGGGCGCTGCGGCAGGAACATGACGCGTGAGTCGAAGTCGGGGGGACGCTGCACGCGGCCCCTGGCCCAGGGCCAGATGCCGGCGAGGGCGCGGAACAGGGTCGACTTGCCACTGCCCGATGGGCCCTTGATCAGCAGCGTGTCACCGGCCTTCAGCAGCAGGCCGTGCGCACCGAGCAGCGCGGCGCCACCGGGCAGGGCGAGGTCGAGCTGGTGAATCTGCAGGCTGTCGGCAGCGTCCGTCGGCATCTGCGTTTCGGCTTCCTGCAGCGCCTGGAAGCTGGCTTCAAAGCTGGTGATCCGGTCGGTGGTGGCGCGCCAGGCGGCCAGGCTGCTGTAGTTGTCGACGAACCAGGAGAGCGAGTCCTGCACGCGGCCGAAGGCCGACGAGATCTGCATCAGTTCGCCGAGCTGGATGGCGCCACTGAAGAAGCGCGGCGCGGCCACGACAAAGGGGAACACCACCGCGGCCTGGCCAAAGCCGTTGGTGAACCAGATCAGGCGCTTTTGCGCCTGGATGAGCTTGAGGTAGTTGGCCAGTACCTCGCCAAAGCGCCCGCCGAGCTGGCGCCGCTCCACCGGTTCGCCGTTGTCCAGCGCGATCGATTCGCTGTATTCACGCACGCGCACCAGGTGGTGGCGGAAGTCGGCTTCGAAACGCTGCTGCTTGAAGTTGAGCGCGATCTGCGGGCGCCCGATGTAGTGGGTGGCGATGCTGCCGAGCAGGCAGTAGAGCACCGCCATCCAGACCATGAAGCCGGGGATGACGAACTCGTCGCCATTGAAGCTGAAGGCGAAACTGCCCGAGAGCGACCACAGGATGCCGACGAAACTGACCAGCGTGACCACCGCGTTGAGCAGACCCATGGACAGGCCCACCGAGTAGCTGGTGAAGAGGTTCATGTCTTCGGCGATGCGCTGGTCCGGGTTGTCGGGCGGCGCGTCTTCGCCTTTGGCGAAGCGGGTCAGTTCGAGGTGGTAGAAGGCCTTGTTGGCGAGCCAGCGGTCGAGGTAGTTCGCCGTCATCCAGGCGCGCCAGCGCATCTCCAGCAACTGCGTGAGGTAGAAGCGGTAGACCGCGATGATGATGAAGCCGAAAGCGAGGTAGGTGAAGCGCCCCAGCTCGCGCCAGAACACCACCTGGTCCTTGTTCTGCAGCGCGTCGTAGAACACCCGGTTCCATTCGTTGAGCAGGACCAGCATGTACACCGCGGCCAGGTTGAGCACGACGATGGCGGCCAGCAGGGCGCGCGCCTTCCATTTCTGGTCGGAGTTGAAATAGGGCATGGCAAGCGCGCCGACCTTGGCGGCGAACTGGCGGAAGCTGCTGAACTTGTCGGTCAGTGTCATGGGAGGTCTCTCAACAGTGGAGCGCGCGGGCTTTCACGCAGGCTGCGGTGGAACCGGCTCCGCCGGGCCACTCGCAGCGTCCCCTTGAGGGGGTGACGCGCGCAGCGCGGCGCGGGGGTGTTCATGGCTCTGGGGTGGGTCATGTGTTCGAGATGCCGCTGGCCACATGCCCGGACGGCACGTGCATCGCGGCCGACTCGATGTGGCCGGTCTGGTCGTCGAAGAAGAAGTCGGGCTCGAACTCGCGCAGGAACTCGCCCTTGGGCAGGCCGCCCAGGAACATGGCTTCGTCGACCTCGATGTTCCAGTCCATCAGCGTGCGGATGGCGCGCTCGTGCGCCGGCGCGCTGCGCGCGGTGACCAGCGCGGTGCGCACGCGCATGGCGCTCGTGCCTTCGGCCTGCAGGCGGTGCAGGGCTTCGAGCAGCGGCTTGAACGGGCCGCCGGCCAGGGGTTGTCCGGCGTGGGAAGCTTCGTGCGCCTGAAAAGCCGACAGGCCTTCGGCCTGGAAGACGCGTTCGGCCTCGTCGGAGAACAGCACCGCATCGCCGTCGAAGGCGATGCGCACCTCGTGCGGGTGTGCGTCGCTCGCGTGCACCGACAGCGGGTACACCTGCGCGGCGGGCACGCCTGCGCCGAGCGCGGCGCGCACATCGGCCAGGTGGGTGCTGAGGAACAGGTTGGCGCGCAGCGGCCGCAGGTAGCGCCAGGGCGGCTGGCCGCGCGTGAAACTGCCACGCTGGATCGGCAGACCGTAGTGCTGTGCCGAGCGGAACACGCGCATGCCCGAGACCGGATCGTTGCGCGAAAGGATCACCACCTCCACCCGCTGCGTGCTGACATCGTTGAACGCCAGCAGCTTCCTCACCAGCGAAAACGCCACGCCCGGCTGGGCGGGCACCTCCAGCCGGTCCAGCTGCAGCTTCATGTAAGCCCGGTCGTCACCGGTCTCGAAGAGGTGGTTTTCTTCTTCGAAGTCGAACAGCGCGCGCGAGGAGATCGCGACCACCAGTTGACCGTCAAGCGTTACAGGCATGGGGAAAGTTCTCCGCGAACAAAACAAGAGAAGCGGCAAGCGTAGCCGAACAGCGAAGAAGCGAAGCAAGAGAGGGGGAGCCCCGCACAGAATGCGGCGGAACCGGCTTTGCCGGGCCGCTCGCATGGCCCCTTGAGGGGCGGAGCGCAGCGACGGGGGTGGACCTACCTCACCAGTTGGTTGAGCTGGATGATCGGCATCAGTACCGCCAGCACGATCAGCATCACCACCGCGCCCATGCCCACGATGAGCAGCGGCTCCAGGATGGTGGCCAGGTGCAGGGCGCGGCGCTGCACTTCGGCACTGAGCTGCTTGGCCGCGCGGCCGAGCATGGCGGGCAGCTGGCCGGTCTGCTCGCCCAGCCGCGCGAACATGGCCAGCAGCGGCGGGAAACGCTTCTTGCTGGCGATGGCCGAGGCCAGCGGCGCGCCTTCGCGCACCAGCACCAGCGCGTCCAGCGCGTCGGCGCGCATGGCCTGGTTGCTCAGGGTTTCGGCGGCGGTCTGCAGCGCGCGCAGGATGGGCACGCCCGCGGCCGCCAGCATGGCCAGCGTGGCGGCGAAACGCGCGGCGTTGTAGCCGCGTGCGAGCTTGCCCACCAGCGGCAGGCGCAGCCAGGCAGCATCCATGACCAGGCGCAGCGCCGGCTGACGCCGCGCCATCACCAGCCCGCCCGCTGCGGCGATCAGCACGCCCAGCATCAGCCAGCCATAACTGCGCACGAAGGCGCTGAGGGCCAGCATCATCACGGTGAGGATGGGCAGGGCGCGCTTGCTGCTGGCGAACACGCCGGCCACCTGCGGTACCACGTAGCTGACCAGAAACACCACGATGACGATCGCCACGATCGTGACGATGGCCGGGTAGAGCGAGGCGGCGATGAGCTTGTTCTTGAGCGCTTCGCGTTCTTCCAGATCGTCGGCCAGGCGTTCCAGCACGGTGCCGAGCTGGCCGCTCTGTTCGCCCGCGGCGATCACGGCGGTGTAGATATCAGAGAACTCGCGCGGGTGTTGCGAGAGGGCACGGGCAAAGGGTGAACCGCCGTTGACCTCGGAACGCAGCGAAGCCACCAGGCGCTGCTGGGCTTCTTCCTCAGCCTCCTCGGCCAGCGCGGACAGGGCGCGCTCCAGTGGCAGCCCGGCCGAAACCAGGCCGGCGAGCTGGCGCGTCCAGACCGCGAGGCCCGTGGCGTTGAAGATGCGCCCGCCCCAGAGCGTGATGTTGAATCCGCTGCCCGCTGCCGAACCCTGGGTGTTGACCGCGGGCTCCACCAGCAGCGGTACCAGGGCGCGCGCACGCAGCAGGCCGCGCGCGGCGCGCACGGTGTCGGCATCGATCAGGCCTTTTTGCGTGGCGCCCTGGGCGTCCAGGGCCTCGAAGGAGTAGGCGGGCATGCGGTGATGTTAGCGCGGCCTGTGCACCGCCAGGTCGCGACCAACCGCTCTGTGCCGCCTTCGCCTCAGGTGAGTTCCAGGATGGTGCGCAGGATCTGGCGGTGCGAGCCGAGCGCGGGTGCCATGGTCCAGCGTTCGAGCCGTTCGTTGCCGATGCGCACCATGCCGGTGTGCTGGTTGATGTCTGCATCGGTCGCTTCGTCATCGCCCACGAAGCCCAGCTTGCGGCGCACCAGGTCCACGTCCTGCGGCTTGCCGGTCAGGAAGGTCCAGCCGGGCTGGATGTCGTAGTGCTTGATGTAGTCGCGCAACGCGGCGCCGTTGTCGAATTCGGGGCGCAGGGTGATGGAGTACATGAAGACGTCCTTGCCCAGCCGCTTGCCCAGCGCCTGCTGCACCTGCTTGAGGTTGGCCGTGCCCGTGGGGCAGACGCCGGTGCAGATGGAATACATCATGTTGATGGCGACCACCTTGCCCTTGATCAGGTCGTCGTAGAAACGGACCTTGCGGCCGTCGTGGGTTTCGAGCACGACGTTGGGGAAGTAGTCGGCCATGGAGCTGCGTCCCGCAGGGCGCGGAGCGGCGGCTTGCGCCACGAAGGGCATGAGGGCGGCACCGCCGGCCAGGCGGAGCAGATTGCGTTTGCTGTTCATGGTGGTCTCCCTCAGGGGTTGGACTCTTGCAAAAAGTTGTTCAGACGTCAGGCCACCACATCCCAGCGGGCCATCATGGCGTGGTCCTCGTGAGAGAGGTTGTGGCAGTGCAGCAGGTATTTGCCGGTGAAGTCGCGGAAACGGATGAACACCTTCACCCTTTCGTCGGGTTTCAGCACGATCACGTCTTTGCGTCCCTGTTCATGCGGCGGCGGCGGTTTGCCGTTGCGCGAGAGGATTCGAATCTCTTCCATGTGGATGTGCACAGGGTGGTGCCAGCTGCCGTTGCCACGCAGTTCCCAGATCTCGGCGGTGTTGCGCTTGACGACAGCCGCCGCCTTCTCCGGATCAAATATTTTCTTGTTGACGGTCCAGATGGCGTTGTCCTTGTCGAACTCCCATCTGCGGGTGCGCACCACGTCGTTGAGGTTGATGGGGGGCAGCTCGCGCAGGCGGGCGGGCACCCGGCTCACGTCCAGTTCCATGGGGTCGGTATCGATGTCGAAACGCAGCAGTTGTTCACCCCGGCTGCTCAGGCCTTCAGGGCCGCGACCGTCTTTCATCAGAAGGCGGTTCACCAGGTACAGCCGGGTGCCGTGGGGGTACTTGCTGAAATCGATCACGATGTCGGCCCGCTCGGCCGGCGCCAGGCGCACGGCGTTCATGGTCAGCGGGGCTTCCAGCAGGTTGCCGTCGTTGGCGATGTAGGTGAAGCTCTGGCTGGTGCTGCCGTTCATGAGGTAGAACTCGTAGAAGCGGGCCACGCTGGCATCCAGCAGGCGGAAGCGGTACTTGCGCCGCTGCACCTTGAAGTAGGGCTGGATCTTGCCGTTGACGGTGACCTTGTTGCCCAGGTGCCCTTTGTTGCCTTCCAGAGGGTTGTAGTAGGTGTAACCACTCTGGTCGAACAGGAAGTCGGCAAACACCAGCGGGATGTCGTACTGGCCGACGCCGCTGGGCAACCGCAAGGCTTGTGGATTGGGGTCCTTCTCGTTGCCGGAATCGAGTTCGTCGAACATCAGGTACAGGCCGGCCATGCCGCGGTAGACGTTCTGCTCGGTGAAGTCCAGGCGGTGGTCGTGGTACCACAGGGTGCCCAGGGCTTCGCGGGTGTCGCCGATGCCGGCCGGGTCGGTCGAGAACCC
>JAHIQV010000351.1 GCA_018903185.1 Gammaproteobacteria bacterium
ATGCCGGCGGGCTTGACGTAGTCCATCCAGATGTCGCGCATGCCGAACCAGACGTGCCAGGCGAGGGCCACGAACACGACAAAGGTCAGGGCCTTCATCCACTGGGCAGCGAAGATGCCGGCCCAGGTTTCGTAGCCCATGGGGCCGCTGGAAAAAATCACCTGCGCGAGCACGATGAAGGTGAAGAGGGCGACGAGGGCGCCGGTGACGCGCTGGGCGAGCCAGTCGCGCAGGCCGTAGTGGGCGCCGGTGACGACGCGCTTGGAACCGAAGTTGACAGACATGGGGTTGTTCCTCTTGGTGACTGTGCTCAGTACAGACCGAACAGCTTGGCGCCCAGGACCAGCGTGAGGCCGATGCTCAGGGCCAGCGTGACGATGGCCGACGATTTGCCGAACTCTTTGCTGACGGCGTGGGCCACGTCCATGTAGAGGTGGCGCAGGCCGGCAATCAGATGGTGCAGGTAGGCCCAGATGATGGCCAGCACGACCAGCTTGAAGAACCAGCCCGGTACGAAACCTATCCCGGCGGCGAAGGCCGAACTGAAGCGTTCAAAGGACAGCTCGGACGAGACCGAGGTGTCGAACAGCCAGACGATCAGCGGCAGCAGGATGAACATCAGGCCACCGCTGGCGCGGTGCAGGATCGACACCCATCCCGCCAGCGGCAGGCGGTAGGTGGTCAGGTCTTTGAAGGCGTTGATGTTGCGGAATTCGGGCCGCTTTTTGGTCAACTCGGTCATGGTGGGCTTTCTTCCGATGAGGAGACAGGGAGGTTGGAAGGATTTCTTGTAACTCGTTGGTAACTCAGACCACGGGCCCGCAAATTCTATTGCAACGCAGCATACCGGACCCTGACACTGGGTGAGGCGTGTGAGCGGTGGTGTCGATGCAGTCCATGGCCCTCAGCTCAGTTCGTTGTGGTAGTGCCGGGTTTCCGTGCGGTAGAGGCCACGGCGCAGCTCCATGGGCACATCGTTGTAGGTGTAGGCCAGCCGTTCGACGCTGAGCAGGGCATGTCCGGCCTCGATGCCGAGCCAGCCCGCGGTATCGGCATCGGCGTTGACCGCCTTGAGCTTTTCGACGGCCCTCACCATGCGCACGCCGAACTGGGTTTCGAACAGCGCATACATGGGACCCTTGTCTTCGGCCAGCGTTTCCTGCGTGAGTCCCTTGAAGGTCGTGCCCGGCAACCACAGGTCTTCCAGAATGGCAGGCGTGCCACCGAAGGCCAGCACCCGACGGACCTGCAGCACCGGATCGCCGGTGCGCAAGGCGAGCTGGCGCGCGACTTCCGCGGGTGCGCGCAGGCGGCGGCACTCGATGATGCGCCGTTCGGCGGGGCCCTGGGCTTCCAGCGTGCCGGTGTCGGGCAACAGGCGCAGGAAGCGGTACTGGATGTGTTGTTCCGCGTGGGTTGCCACGAAGGTGCCCTTGCCCTGGCGGCGCACGAGCAGGTTGTCGGTGGCGAGCTCGTCGATGGCCTTGCGCACCGTGCCCTGGCTCACCCGGTAGCGCGCGGCCAGATCGAACTCGCTGGGAATCATGTCGCCTGGTTTCCACTCGCCGGCTTGCAGGCTGCGCAGGATCAGGGTCTTGATCTGCTGGTACAGCGGGCTGAACGCCGGGGCGCCCTGGCTGGCCGAGCCGATGGCGTCGCCGCTGCTCGGCCCACCCGGATCCCCTGTGGATCGGATGTCCAGTGATGACGGATCGGGCAGAAAGGCGGGTGGGGTTGCCATGGTTTTTTGAACTCGATGTGCCGCCGTGGGTGTCCGGCGACGAGGTCAATGATATCTTATATAAGACATAAGACAAATTGACCAATCAGGGTTTGCGAGGGTACACTCCAAGGCTGAGCCAAATTCACGGTTCGCGGGTTTTTCCGCGTTTTGTGAGGTCCCGGACTCGGGGTTCGTCCCGCCCGCTTTTCATTTACCCAACGTCCTTTTCTGGAGTTTTCACCATGAGCAAGAAGCCCGTTCGTGTTGCCGTCACCGGTGCCGCAGGTCAAATCGGTTACGCCCTGCTGTTCCGCATCGCCTCGGGCGAAATGCTGGGCAAAGACCAGCCCGTGATCCTGCAACTGCTGGAAATCCCCGACGAGAAGGCCCAGAAGGCGCTCAAGGGCGTGATGATGGAAATTGAAGACTGCGCCTTCCCGCTGCTGGCCGGCATGGAAGCCCACAGCGATCCGATGACCGCGTTCAAGGACACCGACTACGCTCTGCTGGTCGGTTCGCGTCCGCGCGGCCCCGGCATGGAGCGCGCCGAGCTGCTCGCCATCAACGGCGCCATCTTCACGACCCAGGGCAAGGCCCTGAACGCCGTTGCATCGCGCGATGTCAAGGTGCTGGTGGTCGGCAACCCCGCCAACACCAACGCCTACATCGCCATGAAGGCCGCCCCCGATCTGAAGCCGGGCAACTTCACCGCCATGCTGCGCCTGGACCACAACCGCGCCGCCAGCCAGCTGGCCGCCAAGACCGGCAAGGCCGTCTCCAGCATCAAGAAGCTGGCCGTGTGGGGCAACCACTCGCCCACCATGTACGCCGACTACCGCTTCGCCACCATCGACGGCGCTTCGGTCAAGGACATGATCAACGACCAGATCTGGAACAAGGACGTGTTCCTGCCCACCGTTGGCAAGCGCGGCGCCGCGATCATTGAAGCGCGTGGCCTGTCTTCCGCCGCCTCGGCCGCCAACGCCGCTATCGACCACATGCGCGACTGGGCACTGGGCACCAACGGCGAATGGGTCACGATGGGCATCCCGTCGCAAGGCTGGTACGGCATCCCCAAGGAAGTCATGTTCGGCTTCCCGGTCACCTGCGCCAACGGCGAATACACCGTGGTCGAAGGCCTGGACATCGACGCTTTCTCGCAGGAGTGCATCAACAAGACCCTGGCCGAGCTGCAGGGCGAGCAGGACGGCGTCAAGCACCTGCTGTAACCCGTTGGTAACCACGGCGTGATCCATCCGCGCGACATCCTCCTCGGGGCCCAGGCCGGCGCGTTCGCGCTGCCGGTCTGCGACCACTACAGCGGGGTGGAAGCGCGGATGAAGAAGAGCCTGCAACTGCAGGCCGATCTCACGGCCGAGTTCGGCACCTGTGTCTTTGACGTCACGCTGGATTGCGAAGACGGTGCGCCCGTGGGCGGCGAGGCCGATCACGCGGCGCTGGTGACGGCGCTGGCGCTCGGTGCGGCGCCCGACGCGCGTGTGGCCGTGCGCGTGCACCCGGTGGACCATCCGGCGTTCGACGCCGATGTGGCGACCATCGCGTGCCAGGCGGCCTCACGTCTCACGCATCTGATGGTGCCCAAGGTCGAGTCGGTGGCCGATGTGCAGCGTGCTGTCGCTGCCATGGATGCCGCCGGTGCGACCTCGTTGCCGTTGCATGTGCTGATCGAGTCGCCTGCCGCGGTGCACCGCGCCTTCGACATTGCCGCGCATCCGCGCGTGCAGTCGCTCAGTTTTGGCCTGATGGATTTCGTGTCCGCCCATGGCGGTGCGATTCCGGCCGATGGCATGGGCGTGGCCGGGCAGTTCAGCCATCCGCTGGTGCTGCGCGCCAAGATCGAGATCGCTTCGGCCTGCCACGCACACGGCAAGGTGCCCTCGCACAATGTGGTCACCGAGTTCAAGGACCCGGCCGCGCTGCAGACCGCCGCGCACAAGGCCGCCCGCGAGCTTGGCTACACCCGCATGTGGAGCATCCACCCGGACCAGATCCGGCCCATCCTGGCCGCTTTTGCGCCCGAAGACCGCGAGATCCATACCGCTGCCGGCATCATCGAACGCGCCACCGCCGCCGACTGGGCGCCGGTGCAGTTCGAAGGCCGCCTGCACGACCGAGCCAGCTACCGCTTCTACTGGCAGGTGCTCGAACGGGCACACCAGACCGGGCATGCCTTGCCCGAATCTGTGCGCCACTGGTTCGCGCTCGCTGCCTCGATCCCTCCTGCGGTGGTTCACGCCGTGCGGCACTGAGCTTGCTTGGTCCCCACGCAGCACCCTGCCTTTCACCCTTATCAGATCCTTCCCCACCTCTCTGGAGAAAACCATGTCGACCTTCCTGACCGACTACCGCGCCCACGCCGCCGAGCGCGCCGCCCTGGGCATTCCCCCGCTGGCGCTCGACGCCAAGCAGGTCGCTGCCCTGATCGAACTGATCAAGAACCCGCCCGTGGGCGAAGACGCCTTCCTCATGGACCTGCTGACGCACCGCGTGCCCCCGGGCGTGGACGACGCCGCCAAGGTCAAGGCCTCGTTCCTGGCCGCCGTGGCGCACGGCGATGAAAAGGTCGCCCTGATCTCCAAGGCCAAGGCCACCGAGTTGCTGGGCACCATGGTGGGTGGCTACAACGTGCATCCCCTGATCGAGCTGCTGGACGACGCCGAAGTGGCGGCCGTGGCCGGCGCAGCGCTGAAGAAGACGCTGCTGATGTTCGACTTCTTCAACGACGTGGCAGAGAAAGCCAAGGCTGGCAACGCAGTCGCCAAGGAAGTGATGCAGAGCTGGGCCGACGCCGAGTGGTTCACCAGCCGCCCTGAAGTTGACAGGAAGATCACCGTCACCGTGTTCAAGGTGCCCGGAGAAACCAACACCGACGACCTGTCGCCCGCCCCGGACGCCACCACGCGCCCGGACATCCCCATGCACTACCTCGCGATGCTGAAGAACACCCGCCCCGACGCGGCGTTCAAGCCCGAGGAAGACGGCAAGCGCGGCCCGATGCAGTTCATTGAAGACCTGAAGAAAAAGGGCCACCTGGTCGCCTACGTGGGCGACGTGGTCGGCACCGGCTCCAGCCGCAAGTCGGCCACCAACAGCGTGGTGTGGGCCACGGGTCAAGACATCCCCTTCGTGCCCAACAAGCGCTTCGGTGGCGTCACGCTGGGCGGCAAGATCGCCCCCATCTTCTTCAACACGCAGGAAGACTCCGGCTCGCTGCCGATCGAAGTGGACGTGTCCAAGCTGGAAATGGGCGACGTGATCGACGTGCTGCCCTATGACGGCAAGCTGGTGAAAAACGGTCAGACCGTGGCCGAGTTCAAGCTCAAGAGCGACGTGCTGTTCGACGAAGTGCGCGCCGGCGGCCGCATCAACCTCATCATTGGCCGCAGCCTGACCGCCAAAGCGCGCGAGTTCCTGGGCCTGCCAGCGTCCACCCTGTTCCGCCTGCCCAGCGTGCCCACGGCCACCAACGCCGGTTTCACGCTGGCGCAAAAAATGGTCGGCCGCGCCGTCGGCCTGCCGGAAGGCCAGGGCGTGCGCCCGGGCACCTACTGCGAGCCGAAGATGACCACCGTGGGCTCGCAGGACACCACCGGCCCCATGACCCGCGACGAGCTGAAAGACCTGGCCTGCCTGGGCTTCAGCGCCGACCTGGTGATGCAGTCCTTCTGCCACACCGCGGCCTACCCCAAGCCGGTGGACGTGAAGACCCACCGCGAGCTGCCCAAGTTCATCTCCAGCCGCGGCGGTGTGGCCCTGCGTCCGGGCGACGGCGTGATCCACAGCTGGCTCAACCGCCTGCTGCTGCCCGACACCGTGGGTACCGGCGGTGACTCGCACACCCGCTTTCCGATCGGCATTTCGTTCCCCGCCGGTTCCGGCCTCGTGGCTTTTGGTGCCGCCACCGGCGTGATGCCGCTGGACATGCCCGAGTCGGTGCTGGTGCGCTTCAAGGGCGAAATGCAACCTGGCGTGACCCTGCGCGATCTGGTGCACGCCATTCCGCTGTACGCCATCAAGCAAGGTTTGCTGACCGTGGCCAAGGCCGGCAAGATCAACGAGTTTTCCGGTCGCATTCTGGAAATCGAAGGTCTGCCCAACCTCAAGGTCGAGCAGGCGTTTGAACTCTCCGATGCGTCTGCCGAGCGCTCCGCCGCCGGCTGCACCATCAAGCTCAACCCCGAGCCGATCAAGGAGTACCTCACCAGCAACATCGTGCTGATGAAGAACATGATCGCCGACGGCTACGAAGACAAGCGCACCCTGCAGCGCCGCATCGAGAAGGTCGAAGCCTGGCTGGCCCATCCCGAGCTGCTCGAAGCCGACAAGGACGCCGAATACGCGCACGTCATCGAGATCGACCTGGCCGACATCAAGGAACCCATCCTCTGCTGCCCGAACGATCCGGACGACGCCAAGACCCTGAGCGAAGTGGCCGGCACCAAGATCGATGAAGCCTTCATCGGCAGCTGCATGACCAACATCGGCCACTTCCGCGCCGCGGCCAAGCTGCTGGGCGGCCAGCGCGACATCCCGGTCAAGCTGTGGGTGGCCCCGCCGACCAAGATGGACGAGACGGAGCTGATCAAGGAAGGCCACTACGCCAGCTTCGGCGCCGCCGGTGCCCGCACCGAAATGCCCGGTTGCTCGCTGTGCATGGGCAACCAGGCGCAGGTGCGTGAAGGCGCGACCGTGGTGTCCACCTCCACCCGCAACTTCCCGAACCGCCTGGGCAAGAACACCAACGTGTACCTTGCCTCGGCCGAGCTGGCAGCGATTGCGTCCAAGCTGGGCAAGATCCCGACCGTGGCCGAGTACCACGCAGCCATGGGCATCGTGAACCAGGATGGCGCAGCAATCTACAAGTACCTGAACTTCGACCAGATCGAAGAGTACGCAGAGACTGCCAAGGGCGTGACGGCATAAGCCATTCGCTCCCCAAAAAAGAAGCGGCCTTCGGGCCGCTTCTTTTTTGGGCTGTTCAAAGACCGGTCAAGCAGCGCCAGCCGGGCCAGCCCTCGCGTGCCATCGCGAACTTGCGTGTGGCCTCGCTCCAGGATTCGCCGCCGGCCATGGCTTCGCGAAAGCGCCGCGCATCGACCACCCGCGTGCCGCCCAGCAGCGTCACACCGCGCTCGAACAGGGCATCGGGCCAGAGCCCGGCCGAAGGACCGATGACCGCGAAGCGCGTAGCGTTCGGTGCGGCCGCCAGCATGTCGTCCAGCGTGTGATTGAGCAGCATGGTGGAGGTGCCGACGACCACGTTGCAGGAGCCGAGGTCGGCGCGGTTCAGCGTGATGTGCACGTTCGGGAAACGCTCGCGCTGGCGCGCGACCATCGCGGCGTCCATCTCCACCACGCTCAGGCGGCCTCCGGCCTCGGCAACTCTGCGCACCAGCGGCGGGAAGAAACCGATCATGCCCAGGTGGTCCTGCGCGGTGAGTGTCACGTCGCCGAGCGAGTTGCCGGCCGGCGGTGGCTCGTAGCCTATTTGCCGCCACACCGAATCGGTGAGGGCGTTGATGGCGGCGAGCGCGATGGCGCGCTCCACAGGGCTGCCATTTTCAAGCCGGCTGGCCAGTGCCATCGGGTCGGCGCCCGCAAGTGGTGCCGTGCCCCGAGCGCCGCCGTGGGACTTCAGCAACGCATCCAGCGTGTCGCCCAGCAGCACATAAGACAGGCCGAAGGCGCCGTCTTCCAGTTCGATGGCGCAGAACTCGGCGTCGTGCGTCCCGGGATTTTCTGCGCGCCGTGGCACGTGCAGGCGTGCCACGAGCGCCGGCGGAAAACGCTGCCCGATTTGCGCGAGCTGGGCCAGCAACGCCCGGGCAATGTGAGCGGTCTGCATGTCAGCTCAGCCGCGCAATCAACGCGCCTTCGACGGGTGCGGCCAGCGGCACCCAGACGCGGATGGGGCTGCCCTGCGCCACGGTGATGGCTTCACCGTTCTGGTTGCGCATGGCGTCCAGCATGACGGTGTGGTTGCCCGCGGGGTGGATGATTTCCAGCCGGTCGCCCAC
>JAHIQV010000044.1 GCA_018903185.1 Gammaproteobacteria bacterium
CGCGCCACGAACTCGCTGGCGGGCCGGTTGTAGACGGTGTGGGGCGGACCCACCTGTTCGATGCGGCCGTGGTTCATCACCACCATGGTGTCGGCCAGGGCCATCGCCTCTTCCTGCGAATGGGTCACATGGATGAAAGTCAGGCCCAGCTCCTTTTGCCAGTGGCGCAGCTCGGCGCGCATCTGGATGCGCAGGAAAGGATCGAGCGCGGAGAGCGGCTCGTCGAGCAGCAACACGCGCGGCTGGGTGATCAGCGCGCGGGCGAGCGCCACGCGCTGCTGCTGGCCACCGGAGAGTTCGCCCGGTTTGCGTTGTGCCAGGTGGCCCATGGCCACGCGCTCCAGCAGGTCCTGCGCCTGTTTCAGCCGCGTGGTTTTTTCCACGCCCTTCATCTTCAGGCTGAAGGCCACGTTGTCCAGCGCCGAGAGGTGCGGGAACAGCGCGAAGCTCTGGAACATCATGGCCGTGCCGCGCGCGGCGGCGGGCAGGCTGGTGATGTTGCGGTTCTCCAGCAGGATGTCGCCGCTGGTGGTGCTCTCGTGGCCGGCGATCATGCGCAGCGTGGTGCTCTTGCCGCAGCCCGAGGGGCCGAGCAGGCAGCAGTAGCTGTTGGGCGCGATGCGCAGGTCGATGCTGTCCACCGCCACGCTGCCCTGGGCGTAGCGCTTGGTGAGTGCAATGAGTTCGACGGCGGCAGGCTGGGGTGTGTGGTCATCCATGACAGCCGTAGTGCATCAACCGTGCCAGCTGTTTTGTATGCAATGTGCACCGGATTGCATACAAAACAGCACAGATTTTGTGCGCAAAGTGGTCTGGGGGTGGGGCGGAGGGCCTTCGCGGTGCGTGTGCACCGGTGTGAAGCGCACCACGCTGCGGCGATGCGGCCTGCCGGTGCGCACCGCTCTGGACGGATAATCCGCCCATGCACATCCGGTTCACCAAAATGCAGGGCGCGGGCAATGATTTCGTCGTGCTCGACGAGACGCGCGCTCGCCTGGGTCTGACCCACGCGCAATACCGCTGGCTGGCCGACCGGCATTTCGGCGTCGGCGCCGACCAGATACTGAGCGTGCGGCCCTCGCCCGGGCCCGGGCTGGACTTTGAATACGTGATCCACAACGCCGACGGCGGCGAGGTCGAACATTGCGGCAACGGGGCGCGCTGCTTCGTGCGCTACGTGCACGACAAGGGGCTGACCACCGCCAACCCGGTGCGGGTGAAAGTGAAGCACGGTGAGATCAGCCTGGCGCTGAACGATGACGGCCGCGTCACGGTCGACATGGGCGCGCCGGTGTTTGCGCTGGAGCGCGTGCCGTTCGACGCGAGCGGCCTCGTCTCAACGGCGATGGGCAATGTCGAGCGCTGGCCGCTGGCCTTGCCCGGTGGCGGCGAGGCGCTGGTGTGTGTGCTGTCCATGGGCAACCCGCACGCGGTGCAGCTGGTGGACAACGTGGACACCGCGCCGGTGCTCAGCCAGGGGCCGCTGATCGAGCTGCATGCGCGCTTCCCGGCCCGCGTGAACGCGGGTTTCCTGCAGATCGTCAACCGCGGCCAGGTGCGCCTGCGCGTGTTTGAGCGCGGCGCGGGCGAGACGCTGGCCTGCGGCACCGGGGCCTGCGCCGCTGTCGTGGCCGGCATCCGACTGGGCCTGCTGGATTCGACAGTCGATGTGCAGACGCACGGCGGCGTGCTCACCATTCAATGGCAGGACACCCCGGCGCACGACGCTCCGGTGTTCATGACCGGCCCCGCCACCACCGTCTTCGAGGGTGAGATCGACGTACCCGACCTCGCCTGAACCCCCACCGAACCGAACCACCATGACCCATCAGTCCATCCCCCCGATCACCGAAGACGACATCGCCAACTACCTGGCCAACACGCCGGACTTCTTCGAGCGCCACGCCGATGTGCTGGGAACGGTGCAGCTCACCAGTCCGCACGGCAAGCGCGCCGTCAGCCTGCAGGAGCGGCAGGCCGAGATGCTGCGCGAGAAGATCAAGGGGCTTGAACTCAAGGCCGCTGAAATGATCCGCCACGGCCAGGACAACACGACCATTGCCGACAAGCTGCAGCGCTGGACGCGCGAGCTCTTGCTCACGCGCCTGGCCAGCGACCTGCCCGCCGTTGCGGCGCGCGGCATTGCCGACCAGTTCCTGGTGCCGCAGGTGGCCATCAAGGTCTGGGGCGTTGCGCCCGAGTTCGCGGCCGAGCCCTATGCACAGGGAGCCAGCGAGGACGTGATGGCGTTCGCCTCGTCGCTCACGCTGCCGTACTGCGGCGCCAACCCGGGGCTGGAGGCCGCGCAGTGGCTGGCCGACCCGGCTGCTGCGGCCTCGCTGGCCTTGATTCCTCTGCGCGCCGGGATCGCGCCCCAGGCTTTTGGCCTGCTGGTACTGGCATCGCCCGATGCCCAGCGTTTTTCGGCGGACATGGGCACCGACTTCCTGGAGCGCATTGGCGAACTCACCAGCGCAGCGCTCTCGCGCCTGCGACCGGTGATCCCGGCCACCTCGGTCTGAGGACATGACCCCCACGCTGGTCACTTCGTGGCGTGCGCTGCCCACCGGGGGGGCTGGCCTGCCTTGGGGCGGCCCGGCGGCAGTCCGATCCCACACATGAACGCCACCACCAGCGACGACGACGCCGCTCTGGTGCGGGCCTACCTGACCCATGTGCGGGTGGAGAAACGCCTCGCCGATCGCACGGTGGCGCTCTACACCCTCGACCTTGAAAAACTGGTGCAGCAGGCGCAGGCCACCGGTGTGGCGCTGCGCCGCGTGCAGAACGCCCACATCCGCCGCTGGGTGGCGCAGATGCACAGCGGCGGGCGCAGTGCACGCGGCATCGCACTCATTCTCTCGGGCTGGCGCGGCCTTTACGTCTGGCTCGGCCGCCAGGGGCTGATGGATCACAACCCGGTGCAGGACGTGCGTGCGCCCAAGGCCGGCAAGCCGCTGCCCAAGGCGCTGGGCGTGGACGAATCGGTGCAGTTGGCTTCACATGTCGAAGAGGCTGACGACCCGCGGCTCGAAGCGCGCGACCGCTGCATCACCGAACTGCTTTACGGTTGCGGCCTGCGCATCGGCGAACTGGTGGGGCTGGACGCGGTAGCGAGTGGCAGCGCGCGCGGCTGGATCGACGCTGAGGCCGGCGAGGCCCACGTGCTGGGCAAAGGCTCGAAACGCCGCAGCGTGCCAGTGGGCCGCGCCGCGCTCACCGCGCTGAAGCAGTGGATGGCTGTGCGCGGCGTCTGGGCGAAGGACGATCCGGCGCTCTTCATCGGCAGCCGAGGCCAGCGCCTGACGCCGCAACACATACGTGTGCGCCTGAAGCGGCGTTCCTTGCTGGCCGGGCTGGCCACACCGGTTCACCCGCACATGCTGCGCCATTCGTTTGCCAGCCACGTACTGCAGTCCAGCGGCGA
>JAHIQV010000352.1 GCA_018903185.1 Gammaproteobacteria bacterium
CACCGGCCGGGGATCGTCATCCAGCACCACGCCAGCCAGCAAACGCGCCACCTGATCCGGGGTGATCGGATGCTTGAGTTGCGCCTCGTACACCTTGGGCACATGGTGCCGCGGTGAAGTCAGACGGTGAATGAACTTGCCGTCGTCCGAGAGCAGCAGCAGGCCGGTGGTGTCCTGATCCAGGCGCCCCACGGCTTGCACACCCGCGGCGGCACCACCTCCGCGCATGCGCAAGGGGCCAGGCAACAGGGTGTAGATGCTGGGGTAGGTGCTGGGCTTCTGCGAACACTCCGTTCCCGCCGGCTTGTGAAGCAACAGATAAGCCAGCGCATGGTATTCCCAGCGCTCACCCTGCACCCAGAAAACCAGCCCCTGCTCGTCCACCACTTTGGCCGGGTCTTCGCAGACCTGCCGCTGCTCACCCAACTGCACCAGCCCCTGCTGCACCAGACCGCAGCAAACGCGGCGTGTGCCGAAGCCCTGGGAAAAAAGAATGTCCTGCAACTGCATCATGATCGGGAATACCACCGCGGTTGAACATGAACCGCACGAATGGGCAGACAAGAAAAAAGCCCCGAAGCAATGACGCTTCGGGGCTTTCTGGTTGTGGTGGTGGAGCTGGGGGGAATTGAACCCCCGTCCGCAAGCCTTCTTCGCGCAGTTCTACATGTGTAGCCGTCTGATTTGAGTCTCGCTTCCTGTATCGCGCAGCGGCACGCTATACAGGACGCCAGTAACCTTGAATCTTGCTGTGCGCCAAGTTACCCGACGCCCAGCCAGCCTATTGAATTATCTTTGCAGCCTGGACTCTCGCGGCTTGCGCCGTCTGAACCCTTGCCCAGCCCATAGGCCTGCTGTTGCAAAGCTCACCGGCAATTAAGCGGCGAGTGCGAAACGTTCGTCGTTTGCAGTTAGTTTTTTTCTGCGGATTTACGAGGTGACAGAACCTCGACATGCCCTGCTGCGTGTCCGAACCCACGTCGAAACCAGTGCAGCCCCTAAGTATCCAAGTTTAAGGCAGTTGGAGCAATTTCAAGACCTGCAATGGAGAAAGAACTTCCGCATCAGCGCCCCAATGCCCGGTTTCACCCCCAACACCGAGGTAACCATAGCGCGCAGCCACTGTGAACATGCCCGCCTCGCGCCCGGCCACGATGTCGCGCTCGTCATCCCCCACGTAGATGCAAGCGTCCGGGCTCACGCCAAGGCGACGCGCGGCCTCGCGCAAAGGCTCTGGGTGCGGCTTGGGCCAGGGCGTGGTGTCACCGGACACCACCGCCCCCGCCCCGGACAGCATGGGCAAACCCGCCAGCACCGGCTCGGTCAGGCGTTGCGCCTTGTTGGTGACGATGCCCCAGGGCATTTGCCCCAGCGCCAGCGTGGCCACCAGTTCCTCAACCCCTTCGAAACACCGGGTATGGTGCAGCAGGCACTGCTCGTAATGAGCCAGAAACTCCTGTTTGAGGGCATCGTAGGCAGGATCGGCCGGGGGAACCCCGAAGGCCACCTGGATCATGCCTCGCGCGCCCGAACTGGCGTGGGGCCGGTAGCCCTCCAGCGGCAATGGGGGCAACTGCCGGGCCGCACGCATCCGCTCGACCGCCAGCGCCAGGTCGGGCGCACTGTCCACCAAGGTACCGTCCAGATCGAACAGCACCGCCTTCACCGCAAACAGTGGAAGCGTCATGCCTTGCGCGTGGCCAGCAGGTAATTCACGCTGGTGTCCTGGCTCAACCAGTAGCGCTTGGTCAGGGGGTTGTATTCCATGCCACGTGTCTGGACCAAATCAAGGCTCGCAGCGCGGCAATAGCCCGCCAGTTCGCTGGGACGGATCATCTTGGCGTATTCGTGCGTGCCCTTGGGCAGCATTTGCAGCAGATACTCGGCGCCCACGATGGCAAACAGGAACGACTTGGGGTTGCGGTTGATGGTGGAGAAAAACACCCATCCCCCCGGCTTGACCAGTTCGGCGCATGCACGCACCACCGAGGCCGGATCGGGCACGTGTTCCAGCATCTCCATGCAGGTCACCACATCAAAAGAAGCCGGCTGCTCCGCAGCCAGCGCTTCGGCGCTGACTTCCCGATAGCTGACACCGGCCGTGCCGGCTTCCAGCGCGTGCAGCTGGGCCACCCGGAGCGCTTTTGTGGAAAGGTCGATGCCTGTGACCTGGGCGCCTTTGCGGGCCATGGAGTCGGACAGGATGCCGCCGCCGCAACCCACATCCAACACCTTTTTGCCCGACAGGCTGGCGAGTTCGTCGATCCAGGCCAGTCTCAAAGGGTTGATCTGGTGCAGCGGTCGGAATTCGCTCTCGGGATCCCACCAACGGTGGGCGAGATCGGAAAATTTGGCCAGTTCGGCCGGATCGGCATTGACGGGATTCATGATGCGGATTTTCACACGCCTTCAGGGTGCGAGTCCGTGCTGCGTGGCGAAGTGCTGTCGCTCGCGCAGGACATCAGCGGGCGATATGCAGATTTTTGGCGCTTGCAGGCCCAGGTACTGCAGTTGCTGGCGGTAGTCGGGGTTCTGGTAGGGATCGGCCACCACGTAGCCGGCTTGCCCGGTGCACGTGCCATCGGGTCGGCAATCTTTCCAGGTTGCGCCAAAAACGATCCGCCCATCACGCGTCAAGCCAGGGAAGGCACTGGCCAGCACCTGCGTGCGCCAGTCTTCGATCCGAAACACCTGTCCTTTCAGCGCTGGCCGCGGGTCCACAAAATAGACCGACGCGTTGTCGGTGTAGGTCAGCATGGCAGGCTGGTCGGTGGCGAAGCCGAAAACCGCTTTCCCCGGCGTGGCCTGCAGGTCCCAGCGCAGGTCGCAGGGATGAACAGGAACCAGAGCCCCCTGGGCCAGACCATAGACGCGCATGCTCGGCTTCCCCCATCGGGGGTTGATCGGGATGGCAGAAAACGCCAGGCCATCGACCGACAGCATGGGCAGGGTGTAGACATTGCCGTCGATGACCTCGCGGGACCGGCAGATGAACTGCGGGCCAGAGTCGTGAACGACCTCGACCCCGCGCGCATCATCGCGCAGCCCCAGCGTGCGCACCTGGAGCGGACCAGTGCCCTGCCCCGCCCGGCCTCCCTGGGGCCAGCTCATGGACCGGATCCAGATCAGCGAAGGGTCGGGGCTCTGGACCCTGTCCAGCTCGGAGGCGGCGGCATAAAAGCCCTTCATGCCGCCTTTGAACAAAGGCCGCGCCACCTGCTGCTGGCGCACGATGTCCGAAAAACGGTAGTGGCTGCCATCCACATCCACCAGATAGCGCCAGCTGCCCTGCACGGGAAAAGCCTCGTTGCTGAGTGGGGTCTTGCGCACCGTCATCCGGCCGTTGGGTTCTGAGGGCAGTTCGATCAGGGCCACCTGGCCCAGTTGCGCCCCCGAAAACGAGCGCAGGACAAAACGCCCGTCAGGACTGATGCGCTCGTAGGTCCCCAGCGCAGCCATGCCCTGGCTGTCACGCCCCACCTGTGCCGGATCGAGTGGAAGGTAGCTGACGGCCTCGATGCACGACCCGTCCCGCGCACCTTGTGCGGGCTGCGACAGGACGTCAAAACCCGTCAGCGCCAAGGCTGCGCCAGCAAAGACCAGGAAAACGGGTTTGAGCACCATCAATACACTGGTCAAGATCAATGTCTGGAAGGGTGAACCAGCGCACGCTGCAGCGCAAGCCACCGGAATTGCAGGGCCTCACGCCATGCCTCGTCGGGCATCACACCCCAAACGGGCCAGGGATGGAGTTGTGACCCCAGCGACACGAAACTCATGGGCAAATGGTTCACACCGCGCCAGAGCCATTGACAACGGGCCGGCATGGCGTGCAATGCATACGGATCGTTCAACGTGGATGCAGGGGAAGCCAACGCCGCCCGCCATTCTTCTTCCGGCACCCGGGGATCTTTCCAGCTCAATACCCGGTAACCGATCGCTTCGGCAGCCTGTCTCATGCGCGACCACTCCAGCAGGCTGTAGACCATGCGAGGAGACAGCAGCATGATCACCACGGGCTTGCTGGCGTCGGTCGGCGGGCTCACCAAGCACACTTTCTCTTCCGCCGTCATCACCCGCACGGCACGCCAGGATGCCTCCGGCAACCCGTCCTGCGCACTGGCGGGCCAGGCCCAGGGACTCAGGAAGATGCCACTCAGCAGGCTGAACAAACGGGGCATGGGGCTTGATGGCGTGAAAAAGCCCCATGCGCTTTCGCGCATGGGGCTTTGTGTCAGAAGCGCCGCAAGCGGTGCTTACTGGCCCGAACGGGTGCCAACCACTTCAACTTCCACGCGACGGTTCTTCGCACGGCCTTCGCGGGTGGCGTTGTCGGCCACCGGCTGGGTCAGGCCCTTGCCTTCGGTGTAGATGCGGTTGCTTTCGATGCCCTTGCTCACCAGATAGGCCTTGACGGCTTCAGCACGGCGAACCGACAGGGCTTGGTTGTAGCCGGCAGGGCCGGTCGAGTCGGTGTGACCCACAGCGATCACCACTTCCAGGTTGATGCCGCCAACCTTGCTGGCCAGATCGTCCAGCTTGGCCTTGCCTTCGGGCTTGACCACAGCCTTGTCGAAGTCGAAGAAGGCATCGGCAGCGTAGGTCACCTTGGTGGCTGCGGGAGCAGGGGCCGGAGCCGGAGCCGGAGCCGGTGCAGGTGCAGGAGCAGGAGCAGGAGCAACGGCAACAGGTGCAGG
>JAHIQV010000353.1 GCA_018903185.1 Gammaproteobacteria bacterium
GTGCGCCCCGGCGACATGGACAAGACCGAACACGCGATGAACTCGCTGATCGCCAGCGTGATCTGGGACGAAGCCCGCTTCGGCCTGCCGCTCGATCTGGAGCGCTTCATGATCGTCGCCACCAGCGACTTCAACATGGGCGCGATGGAGAACAAGGGCCTCAACATCTTCAACACCAAGTACGTGCTGGCCAACAGCGCCACCGCGACCGACACCGACTTCGCCAACATCGAGTCGGTCGTCGGTCACGAGTACTTCCACAACTGGACCGGCAACCGCGTCACCTGTCGCGACTGGTTCCAGCTCTCGCTCAAAGAAGGCCTCACCGTCTTCCGCGACCAGGAGTTCAGCATGGACCTGTGCGCCGAGCCTTCAGCGCGCGCGGTCAAGCGCATTGAAGACGTGCGCGTGCTGCGCACCGCGCAGTTCCCCGAAGACGCCGGCCCGATGGCGCACCCGGTGCGGCCCGACAGCTACGTCGAGATCAACAACTTCTACACCGTCACGGTCTACGAAAAAGGCGCCGAGGTCGTGCGCATGATGCAGACCCTGGTGGGCCGCGCCGGTTTCGCCGCGGGCATGAAGCTGTATTTCGAACGCCACGACGGCAGCGCCGTCACCTGCGACGATTTCGCGCAGGCGATGGCGGACGCCAACCCGGACAGCGACCTCGCCCGCCTGCTGCCGCAGTTCAAGCGCTGGTACAGCCAGGCCGGCACGCCGCTGGTGCGGGCCCGCGGGGTGTACGACGCTGCAGCGCGCAGCTACACGCTCACGCTCACGCAAAGCTGCGCCCCCACGCCCGGCCAGGCGGCGAAAGAGCCGTTCGTGATCCCGGTCGCCATCGGCCTGCTCGACGCCCAGGGCCATCAGCTGCCGCTGCAGCTCGCACACTGGACCCAGCCCGAAGCCGGCACCCGCACTTTTGTGCTGACGCAGGACAGCGAAAGCTTCACCTTCGTCAACGTGGACGCCGAACCTGTGCCCTCGATCCTGCGCGGCTTCTCGGCGCCGGTGGTGCTGGACGCCGAGTACACCGATGCGCAGCTGCTGAGCCTGCTGGCCCACGACACCGACGCCTTCAACCGCTGGGAAGCCGGCCAGCGCCTGGCCCTGCGCCGCGCGCTCGGTGCCATTCGCGCCGAAGGCCCCGTGGCCAGCGAACCGCTGGATGCCGCTTACCTCGACGCCATGCGCGACGTGCTGCGCCACCCCACGCTGGACGCCGCGTTCAAGGAACTGGTGCTCACACTGCCGGGCGAAACCTACATCGCCGAGCAGCTCGACGTGGTCGATCCGCAGCGCATTCACGCGGTGCGCGAGACCATGCGCGGGCAGCTGGCCGAAGCCCTGTTTGACGACTGGGCCTGGGCCTTTGAAGTCCACAAGGACAACGGCGCCTACCGCCCCGATCCGGTCAGTACGGGCCGCCGCGCGCTGGCCGGCCTGGCCCTGAGCATGCTCTGCCTGGCCGCACGCAAAACCGGCGATGCGGTCTGGCCCGGCAAGGCCTACCAGCGCTTCAAGGACGCCGGCAACATGACCGACCGCTTCAACGCGCTCTCGGCCCTGGTGGTCAGTGGCCAGCCGCTGGCGCTGGACGCACTCGCCCGCTTCCACGCCATCTTCCGCAGCGACGCCCTGGTGATCGACAAGTGGTTTGCGCTGCAGGCCGGCGCGCCCGACCGCGGTGGCAACGTGTTGCCCGCCGTGCGCCAGTTGCTGAACCACCCGGACTTCAACCTGAAGAACCCCAACCGGGCGCGCAGCGTGATCTTCAGCTACTGCAGCGCCAACCCGGGCGCCTTCCACCGCAACGATGCGTCGGGCTATGTGTTCTGGCGCGAGCGCGTGATCGAACTCGACGCCTTCAACCCGCAGGTCGCTGCCCGCCTCGCGCGCGCGCTGGACCGCTGGAAGAAACTCGCCGAACCCTACCGCAGTGCAGCGCGCGAAGCCATCGCCCGCGTGGCCGCGAAGCCCGATCTGAGCAACGACGTGCGCGAGGTCGTGACCCGCGCCCTCGCGGAATGACAGCCCCTCGCTCCACCGCTTCGCGGGTCGCTGCCCCCGAGGGGCGGGCCTTGCTTGGGGCGGCCCGGCGCTGCGGCCTGTTGCTGGACTTATCGAAAAAC
>JAHIQV010000354.1 GCA_018903185.1 Gammaproteobacteria bacterium
CGATGCCGAGGGCAAGCTCTGCGCCCACGCCACCGGCACCTTCAAGTTCGTGCCGCGCCTGCCGGTGGGCAAGTCCACGAACGCCCTCAATACCTTGAAGACCGACTGATGACGTCCTCACACCCTCCTGTCGCCTTCGTCACAGGTGCCGCCCGCGGCATTGGTCTGGCCATCGCCCGCTGGTTCTTCCACCAGGGCTACCGCGTCGCCGTGATCGACAACGACGCGATCACACTGACCGCCACCGAAGCCACGCTGCGCCAGGAACTGGGTGCGCGCGCCGACCACCTGCTGGTGATCCACGGCGACGTGTCCGACCCCGCGCAGGTGGCGGCCGCCGTGCAGCGCATCGGTTCGGATTTCGGGCGGCTCGACGCGCTGGTCAACAACGCGGGCGTCGCCACTTTCAAACCGATCGGTGACACCACATACGACGAGTGGCGCTGGGTCATGGCCACCAACCTCGATGGCCCCTTCATCTGCACCCAGGCCTGCGCGCCACTGATGTTGAAGAACGGCGGCGGCGCGGTGGTCAACATCGCGTCCATCTCGGGGCTGCGGGCCAGCACGCTGCGCGTGGCCTACGGCACCTCCAAGGCGGCGCTGATCCACCTGACCCGCCAGCAGGCGGTGGAGTACGGCAACGCCGGCATCCGCGTCAACGCGATCGCGCCCGGCCCGGTCGAGACCGAGATGGCAAAGAAGGTGCACACACCCGCCATCCGCGCCGACTACCACGACACCATCCCGCTCGCGCGCTACGGCAGCATGGAAGAGATCGCCAACGCGGTCGGCTTCCTGTGCAGCCCGGAAGCGAGCTACATCAACGGCCAGGTGCTGGCGGTCGACGGCGGCTTCGATGCCGCCGGCGTCGGCCTGCCCACGCTGCGCCGTCCCTCTGTTTGAAACACACCCAGGAGACATTCCCCATGCCCAGCAACCAACAGATCCTGCTCGACAACCGCCCGCAAGGCGAAGCCACCGTCGACAACTTCAGGCTCGTGACCACCGAGACGCCCGCCCTGTCCGATGGTCAGGTGCTCGTGAAACACCAATACCTGAGCCTGGACCCGTACATGCGCGGCCGCATGAACGACAGCAAGAGCTACGCGGCCTCGCAGCCGCTGGGCGAGGTCATGATCGGCGGCACCGTCGGTGAAGTCGTGGAATCGAAGCACCCCAAGTTCCAGGCCGGCGACCAGGTCGTGGGCATGGGTGGCTGGCAGCAATACAGCGTGGTGAATGCGGACCAGCCGGGGGCGCTGCGCAAGGTGGACACGACGCACGTGCCGCTCTCGCACTATCTCGGCGCGGTCGGCATGCCGGGCGTGACCGCCTGGTACGGTCTGGTGAAGATCATCAACCCCAAGGCCGGCGAGACGGTGGTCATCAGCGCCGCGACGGGCGCGGTCGGCAGTGCGTTTGGCGCGCTGGCCAAGGCGCGCGGCTGCCGCGCGGTCGGCATCGCGGGCGGACCCGACAAATGCAAGTACGCGGTCGAAGAGCTGGGCTTTGACGCCTGCATCGATTACAAGCTCCACAAGGACATGTACTCGCTGGCCAAAGCGCTCAAGGAAGCCTGCCCGAACGGCATCGACGGCTACTTTGAAAACGTGGGCGGCATGATCCTCGACGCCGTGCTGCTGCGCATGAACGCCTTCGGCCGCATCGCCGTCTGCGGGATGATCGCCGGCTACGACGGCGCACCGCTGCCGCTGACCAACCCGGCGCTGATCCTGGTGAACCGCCTGAAGATCGAGGGCTTCATCGTCAGCGAACACATGGAGGTCTGGCCCGAGGCGCTGACCGAACTGGGCACGCTGGTGGCCACTGGCAAGCTGCGGCCGCGCGAGACGGTTGCGCAAGGCATCGAAAACGCGCCCGAGGCTTTTCTGGGGCTGCTCAAGGGCAAGAATTTTGGCAAGCAGCTGGTGAGGCTGTAACACCCCCGCCGCGCTGCGCGCGACCCCCTCAAGGGGGCGCCGCTGGCGGCCCGGCAAAGCCGGTTCCGCGGCGGCCTTGATCAAGGCATCGCCCTCGAAAAGGAGTTGTGATGAACGCTACCCATGAAGTGTTCAACCAGGTTGAGCCGCTGGTGGATGTCAACCTGTTCGCTGCCAACCGGGCGATGCAGGATGCGTTGCGCTTCAATGCGCCCGCGCTCGACACCGCGCCTTTGCAGGCGCTCGGCGCGCAGGTGGGCAGCGCCGAGATGCAGACCCACGCGCGCCTGGCCAACGTGTTCACGCCGCAGCTCAAGAGCCACGACCGCTTTGGTCACCGCATCGACCAGGTGGAGTTCCACCCGAGCTACCACGCGCTGATGACGGCTGCCACGGCGGCGGGTTTGCACGGCACGCCCTGGGGCACCGCCAGCCGTCGCGACGCCGGGCCGCCCCAAGGCGCGACAGCCCCCTTGGGGGGCAGCGAACCACACGGAGTGGGGAGCGTGGGGGCGCACATCCACCGCGCCGCCGGTTTCATGCTCTTCACCGAGCTGGAGCCCTCCACGTTGTGCCCGATCTCCATGAGCTACGCGGTCACGCCCGCGCTGCGCGACAACCCCGCCATCTACGCCGACTGGGCACCGCAGCTCACCAGCCGCGGCTACGACCCGGCTTTGAAGCTCTGGAAAGACAAGGCCGGCGTGACCATGGGCATGGGCATGACGGAGAAGCAGGGCGGCTCGGACGTGCGCGCCAACACCACGCAGGCCGTGCCCGCGGGCAGCGATCACTGGGGCCAGCGCTTCAGCGTCACCGGCCACAAGTGGTTCTTCTCGGCGCCCATGTGCGACGCTTTCCTGATCCTCGCGCAGACGCCCAGCGGTTTGAGCTGCCTGTTCCTGCCGCGCGTGCTGCCCGATGGAACGCTGAATCAGCTCTTCATTCAGCGCTTGAAAGACAAGCTGGGCAACAAGGCCAACGCGAGCTCGGAAGTGGAGTTCGCGGGCGCCACCGCCTGGCTGGTGGGGGAAGAAGGCCGCGGCGTGCCGCAGATCCTGGCCATGGGCACGATGACGCGGCTGGACTGCGCGCTGGGCACCAGCGGGCTCATGCGCCAGGCGCTGTCCATCGCACTGAACCACACGGGCCAGCGCATGGCGTTTGGCAAGAAACTGATTCACCAGCCGCTGATGAAGAACGTGCTGGCCGATCTGGCGCTGGAGTCCGAGGCGTCCACGGCGCTGGCGCTGCGGCTGGCGCGCAGCTTCGACCTTCCGGAGGATGAACACGAGCGCGCGATGCAGCGCCTGCTCACGCCCGTGGCCAAGTTCTGGATCTGCAAGCGCGGCAGCCATTTCGCTGAAGAAGCCATGGAATGCCTCGGCGGCAATGGCTATGTGGAAGAGGGCGGCGAGGGCATCATGGCTCGCATCTACCGCGAGATGCCGGTGAACTCGATCTGGGAAGGCGCGGGCAACATCATGGCGCTGGACCTGCTGCGCGCGCTGAGAAAAGCCGACGCCGCCGCCGCGCTCGCGCACGAACTGGCCCCGGCCCGGGGCATGCACACCGCGCTGGACCACCTGGCCGAGAGCCTGCCGATCCGCGTGGAACAGATGGCCACCGAGATGGAGGCCCGCCGCCTGGCGCAAGACGTGGCGCTGGCCGTGCAGGCCGCGCTGCTGGCGCAGACCGCGCCCGCCGCCGTGTTCGGCGCCTTCTGCGATTCGCGCATCGCCGGACACTGGGGCCACAGCTTCGGATCGCTGGGCACCGGTACCGACTTCGATGCCATCATCACCCGTGCTCAACCACGTTGAACAAAAGAGACACCCATGGCTGACCTGATCCTGCACCACTACCCCATGTCGCCCTTCGCCGAGAAGGCTCGGCTCATGCTTGGCTTCAAGGGACTGGCCTGGAAGAGCGTGTTCATTCCCAGCGTGATGCCCAAGCCCGACGTGGTGGCGCTCACCGGCGGCTACCGCCGCACGCCGCTGCTGCAGATCGGCGCGGACATCTACTGCGACACCGCGCTGATCGCGACCGTGCTGGAGCACCTCAAGCCCGAGCCCGTGCTGTTCCCCGAACACCTCAAGGGTGTCACGCGCATCGTGGCGCAGTGGGCCGACAGCACGCTGTTCTGGGCCGCCATGGGCCACACCCTCAGCCCCAAAGGTGCGGCCGCGATGTTCGGCAGCCAGCCGCCCGAAGTGGGCCAGGCCTTCGCGGCCGACCGCAGCGCCATGCGCAACGGCATGACCAGCCTGCGCGCGGGCGATGCCGCTTCAGCCTACCGCAGCTACCTGCGCCGACTCGCCCACATGCTGCACGAGCAGCCCTTCCTGTTCGGCGACGCGCCCTGCATCGCCGACTTTGCGGCCTACCACCCGCTGTGGTTCACGCGTGTGGTGAATCCGGTCATGGCAGGCATCCTGGACACCACGCCCGGTGTGCTGGCCTGGATGGACCGCATGGCCGCGCTGGGCCACGGCCAGCCGGCGAAGTTCACGGCTACCGAGGCCATCGCGGTGGCTGCGGCGGCCGAGCCCGCGCCGCTGGCCGACGAGGCTTTCCAGGACGACCACGGCGTCGCGCTGGGCAGCCGCGTGACCGTGGCCGCCGAGAGCTTCGGCACCGAGACCACCGAAGGCACGCTGCGCGCCGCCACCCGCACGCACTACACGCTGGAGCGCCACGACGACCGCGCCGGTCGCCTGCATGTGCACTTCCCGCGCATCGGCTACGTGCTGAAGGTAGTGCGCGCTTGAGCGGCCAGACCGTGCTCCCCCGCAGCACCGCCGTGCAGTGGCGCTGCCTGCCGTTCGCCGCCATGTCGGCCGACACCCTGTACCGGTTGCTGCGCCTGCGCTCAGAAGTCTTTGTGGTGGAGCAGCGCTGCGTGTTCCTGGACATGGACGGGCTTGACGCGCAATGCATGCACCTGCTGGGCGAGACCGTGGACGAACAGGGTGAAGTCCATCTGCTTGCGTCCACCCGCCTGGTACCGACCGGCCTTGCGTTCGCAGAGGCCAGCATCGGCCGCGTGGTCACCGCGCCATCGGCACGCGGTGGCGGCATCGGCCACACGCTCATGACCGAGTCGGTGCGCCAGCTGATCGCGCTGTGGGGCGAGCAGCCCATCCGCATCGGCGCGCAGGCGCACCTCGAAGCCTTCTACAACCGCCACGGCTTCGTGTCGGACAACAAGCCCTACATCGAAGACGGCATTCCCCATCTGGAAATGCTGCGCCGCTGAAACCTCAAAACACCCCGGAGACAACCACATGATTTCAGACTTCAAAGGCAAGACAGCGGTAGTGACCGGTGCGGGTTCGGGCTTCGGCCTGGAGTGCGCACGCATCGGCGCCCAGCTCGGCATGAACCTCGTGCTGGTCGACGTGCAGCCCGACGCGCTGGACCAGGCCGCGGCCGAGCTGATCGCGGCCGGTGCGCAGGTGCTCGCCAAACGTGTGGACGTGTCCAGCGCCGAGCAGATGGAAGCCCTCGCCACCGACGTGGTGCAGCGCTTCGGCGCGCCGCATTTCGTCTTCAACAACGCGGGCGTGGGCTCGGGCGGCCTGGTCTGGGAAAACTCGGTGAAGGACTGGGAATGGGTGCTGGGCGTGAACCTCTGGGGCGTGATCCACGGCGTGCGCCTGTTCACCCCGCTGATGCTCGCCGCCGCGAAAGCTGCCCCTTCGTTCCAGGGCCACATCGTCAACACCGCCAGCATGGCCGGCCTGCTCACGCCGCCCAACATGGGCATCTACAACGTGAGCAAACACGCCGTGGTGAGCCTCACCGAAACGCTCTACCAGGACCTGAAGCTGGTGAGCGACCAGATCGGCGCGAGCGTGTTGTGCCCGTACTTTGTGCCCACCGGCATCAGCCAGAGCCACCGCAACAAACCCGCCGAGCTGGCCGACGAAAAAGCCACGCAGAGCCAGCTGATCGGCCAGGCCATGAGCGACAAGGCGGTGAGCTCGGGCAAGGTCACGGCGGCCGAGGTGGCGCAGAAGGTGTTCGACGCCATCGCGGCCGACCAGTTCTACATCTTCAGCCACCCCAAGGCGCTGGGCAACGTGCGCGCGCGCATGGAGGGCATCGTCAACCAGACCAACCCGGCCGACCCGTTCCTTGAACGGCCCGAGATCGGCGTGGGTTTGCGCGCAGCGCTGCGCGCCGTGTGAGACCGAGACGGCCATGGGTGACGGCGGCCACACCCTGTTCGACACAGCCATCGGTGTCTGCGGCATCGCCTGGGGGCCGGGGGGTGTGGTCGCGGTGCAGTTGCCCGAGGCCGACGCAGCGCGCACGCGTGCGCGGCTGCTGAAGGGCTTGCCGCCGCTGCCTGAGGTGACCCCGCCGCCGGCGACCGTGCAGGCCGCCATCGACGGCGTTCAGGCCTTGCTGGAGGGCAGGTCGCGCAGCGATCTGCGCGAGATCGAACTCGACATGGCGCGCCTCACGCCGTTCCAGCGCGAGGTCTATGCGATGGCCCGCGCGATACCGCCCGGCCAGACCCGCACCTACGGCGAGATGGCCCAGGCCCTGGGCGATGCCGGCCTGGCGCGCGCCGTGGGGCAGGTCCTGGGCCACAACCCGTTTGCCCCGGTCGTGCCCTGCCACCGCGTGCTGGCGGCGGGCGCCCGCTCGGGCGGCTTCTCGGCCCGCGGCGGCGTGGCCACCAAGCTGCGCATGCTGCAGATCGAAGGCGCGCAGATCGGCGGCGAGCCCGGCCTGTTCGACGGAGACGGTACATGAGGTCTCCTACCTGAGCAAAGGGAGCTTCGGCGACCGGGTGCGTGGCGCGTCGTACGAGCTGGTGGCCGGCGAAATGGTCTTGAGCCCGTTTCATTTCCTGCGGCTGTTCTCGCGCGTGCCCGGCGCCACGCTGCACCAGCACCTGGTGCGCTCGCGCTGGGGCTGTGTCGCCGAACAGCGCAACCCAGAAGCCCCGTTTGCCGAGCGCCCGAGATCGGGGTGGCGTTGCGGGAGCGTGGCCGGTGTTTGCTCGGCGCCGCGCCTTTTCATGGCATGCGGTTGCGCCAGGCTTCGGGCAAGAAGTCGATCAGTGGCGTGGCTTCGCGCTGCAACTGGCGCTGGCCGCCGCCGGCGCGCCGGCTGGGCGTTTCCTGTGACAGGTCCAGTTCGCCGAGCTGCTTGATCCAGGCCACATCCAGACCCCCGTTGACCAGCGGGCGGGAAAAGATCAGGGCCAGCATGCGTCGGGCTTCGGCGCTGCCCTGGGCTTCGGCGAGGCGGTAGTAGCGGATGGCTTCGGTGTAGTTGACCGGCGTGCCTTCCCCCCGGTGGTGGCGCCGGGCCTGGTTCAGCAGTTCCAGCGGAAGGCGCGATGCATCGGGCTGGGGCTTCCGGGGGATCTGCAACTGGTCGGCCACGATGGCGGCGTTGACGCCCGCCACGGCCGATTTTGGCGCAGCGGCGCGGAAGTACTGCAGCGCTTCGGTGTCGCGCCCGGCCGCCACGCTCTCCATGCCGAGTTCGATCAGGGCGTGCACGTCGCCGGCCCGTGCTGACCGCTGCAGCAGGGCTCTCGCCGGGAGCGGTTCGTCGATGGCGTCGGTGTCCAAGCCCGGCCGGGCCAGGCGCAGGGGCGCCAGACGGGCGGCCACCAGCCATTCGAGGTACTGGGCGCGGGGCAGGTGGGTGCGGCGCAGCGGTGCCAGCCACTGGCGGGCCGCGGCCGGGTTGGCCGGACCCTGACAACCGTCGATCTCGCACCAGGCGAGCCCGGCCAGGGCGATGCCGGCGTTCTGCTGGTGTGCCCGTTCGAACCACTTCTGCGCCTCGCCGCTGTCCTGTGGCACACCGGCACCGTGCAGGTGGATGAGGCCCAGTTGCCAGGCGGCCTGTCCGGCTGCGCGCGTGCGGCCAGTGGCGACCCGGCGCAGGGCATCGAGTTCGGCCAGCACCGCCGCGTCGGGCGCGTCCGGCAGGCGGATCGGCGCCTGGTGCAGTGGTGTGACCTCGATGGGGTCGGCGTGGAGGGGGGCGGCCTCGATCGGCGCGGCCTCCATGGGTTCCGCTCGGATCGGCGCTGCAGCGGGGACGGGGCCGGTGGCCAGGGCGAGCGGGACCACCGCTGTGAACAGCAACGAGGCAAGGGCGTACCGAAGCCGGCGCGCCGGCTGCGCGTCACTGCGGGCGGTGGACTCGGGTCCCATGGGATGCCGTTCGAAGCCGATGGGGTGGCGTTGCGCGGCCTGCCGGCTCAGCGCTTTGCCGCTGCGGCTGAAGCTGGCGCTGGTGCGGGAGCCGCCACCGGCACGGCACGCTTGGGCGTCACCCGCCACTGCATGCGCTGCTTCGCGACCGGCATGCCGCCTTCGGTGGCCTGGCTGAACGCGGCTTCGATGCTGTCCATGCCGCTCATGCCTTCGATCACGGCCAGACCCGGCACCTGCATGGCCTCGGGCAGGCGGGACTTCACGTCGTCACCCGTGGCAAAACACATCACCGCCTCTTCGCCCGGCTGGCCGGCATCCAGCACAAAGCCAGGGCTGGGCACCATCCAGTCGGGGATGCGAACGGTCTGGTTGGCCGACACCAGCGACGAGGGGTTGGTCGCGTTGGGCAGCAGTCGGACCAAGCCGCCATGCGAGGCCTGCATGTAGCAGTAAAGGTGCGAAGCGCGCGACACCGTGGCCGAGAGGAAGATCTGCGTGCCCTGCTCGAACACCGTCTTGTCGGCCACCAGGTTCTCGATCTGCAGGTTCATGTGCAGCGGGTCGGCTTCGGCGCCCAACGCGGGGCCCGTGGGCGCCGCGGTGACCTGGCCATCGGCCACGCTGGGGATCGCGGGCTCGGTGTTGCCCGTGTTCCAGCCCACGCGCAGCAACTGGCCCTGGTCACCCAGGGTCACGTAGTTTCTGAGGGCCCGTTCGTAGGTCATGAAATCCACCACGCCGGTGACCACCATGCCCTGATCGGCCTGATATTTGGCCAGGGCGGCCCGCACGGTGGGGTGGTTGACCGGCAGCTTCGCGGTTTCAGCGCTCAGGTAGCCGCCGCTGCGCAGCGACTTCATCACCAGGCCCTGCTGCACCGCGGGCTGGCCTTCGTCGAACCAGTCACGCAGCTGGCGCTGGAAGTCCGGGTGGTTCTGCTCCAGCGTCAGGCATTGCCAGTAGGGCACGCGTGCCCACTTGCCCGCCAGCTCGATCATGGCCAGTTCGACCAAGGTGCGCACGGCGGCACCCGAACCCTGGGTGTAGTCGCGCCCGACGTTGAATTGCCAGCCGTAGTCGCTGATGCGACCCGCGAGGTCCAGCCCCTGTCCTCCGGCACCCACGATCACTTCGTTGGCCGAATCGAGCCCTGGAATGAGCGTGCGCG
>JAHIQV010000355.1 GCA_018903185.1 Gammaproteobacteria bacterium
CCACCGCCGCACCGGCCGCGGCGGCCACATAGGCCCAGGCGGGGTGGCGCGAGGTCAGCACCGTGGCCACGACGTAGATCACCACGGCCAGCAGCAGCAAGCCGAGCGCCAGCGCCTTCATGCGGGCCAGGCTGGCAGATGGTTTCAAGGGCGGGGTGTTCATGGGCAACAGTGTGCCTTGATCGCGAAGGAGTATCAGAAGGTCAGGCAGAGATGCCCGCCCGTCCCGGGCGCGTCTTTCGGCCACTGCGCCACGCCGACGATGGGGCCGCGCCCGTGGGTGGCGACGAACTGCGCCGCGCGGATCACGCCGGCGTGGGTGACCCAGGCCGCTTCGCGGAGCGCGCTGTCGCGCAGCGCGTCCAGCGCGTCGGCCACGCGATCAATGAGCTGCTGCGTGCTCTCGGCGCCGCCAAAGCGGTGGTGCGCGAAGTCGGCCATCCACAGGTCGAACGCGGCCTTGGGAATCGCGTCCCAGCGCTGCAGTTCCCAATGGCCGAAGTCCATTTCGTTGAGGCGGGTGTCGATCACCGGGTCGCCCAGGTCGGGCCGCCGGCTGGCGAGCTCCAGTGCCAGCTGCTGCGCACGGCCCAGGCCCGACACCCACACCGGCAAGCCAGGTGGCAGCAGCGCCGCCGCGGCCTCGGCCGCCTGCAGCGTGAACGCGGCGTTGGCCGGCACGTCGGTTGCGCCGTAGCAGAACCCGGATTCGAGCTCCACCCGGGCGTGGCGCAGCAGCCAGAGCTTCACAGCGACAGCGCCAGTGCGAGGTAAAACGCCACTTCACACACCTGCTGCGTGGCGCCCAGGCCGTCGCCGGTGAAACCCTGCAGGCGGCGGCTCAGCAGGCGCCACATCCAGGCCAGGCCGAGCAGCGCGCCGAACACCGCTGCGAACCAGTGCAGGGCCGGCTGCAGGCTGACCACCAGCCCCATGGCCAGCGCCCACCACAGCAGGCCGGTGAACACACCCGCGTTGCCGATGCTTTCGGCCAGCGGCTTGGATTTGGACGTGGGCGTGTCGCCCACGTGCGGCAGCGTGCGGATGATGAACAGCGGCATGAGGCGCGAGCTGACGTGGGCACCAAACAGTGCCGCGCTCGCCAGCAGCAGGCCACCGGCCTGCGCCAGCAGCGCGATGAGCGCCACCTTGCACAACAAGGCCAGCACCAGCGCCACGGCACCGTAGCTGCCGATGCGCGAGTCCTTCATGATCTCAAGCGCGCGCTCCCGGTTCGGACTGCCACCCAGGCCATCGGCCAGATCGGCCAGACCGTCTTCATGGAACGCGCCGGTGAGCAGCACGCTGAAAACCGTGCATCCGATGGCCGCCACCCAGGGCGCGGCGGGCTGCGCCGGCAACAGCGAGAGAAGGCCACAAAACACGGCAGCCGTGAGCCCGCCCACCACCCATCCCACACCGGGGAAGTGCGCGGCGCTCGCGCGCAGCATGGCGGGCGAAAAACCGACCCAGTCCGCCAGCCGACCGGTCACCGGGATGCGGGTGAAGAACTGGAGGGCGATGAAAAAATGCCTCAGAGGCATGAACACCCCCCTGCACCGCTGCGCGGCCTCCCCCCTCTCCTGCGGGAGGGGGGACGCAGCCAGTGGCCCGGCGGAGCCGGTCCCACGGCTGCCTGGTTCGAAGTCACCGCGCTCCACCGCCTCGGCCTCAGACCGGGGCGACGCCGACGACCGGCGCATCGTCCTGGCGCGACACACCGGCCGATTCAAAGCTCGCCATCTCGCGCAGGATGGCGCAGGCCGACATGAGCAGCGGCCAGGCCATGGCCGCGCCCGAGCCTTCGCCCAGGCGAAGGCCCAGGTCGAGCAGTGGCTCGGCGCGCAGGTGGGCGAGCATGAGCGCGTGGCCACGTTCGCCCGAGCGGTGCGCGAACACGCAGCGCTGCAGCACGGCGGGTTGCAAGGCTGCTGCCACCATCACGGCCGCGCTGGCGATGAAACCGTCCACCACGATCACGCGGCGTTCGGCCGCGGCCTGCAGCACCGCGCCCACCATGGTGGCGATCTCGAAACCGCCGAAAGCGGCCAGCGCGGCCAGCGGGTCCTTGGCATCGGGGTGGCGCGCCAGTACCTGGCGCAGGATGCCGATCTTGCGTTGCACGGCCTCGGCGTCGAGTCCGGTGCCGGCACCGGTGCAGTCGGCCACCGACAGACCGGCCAGGCGCGCGAGCAGCAACGAAGCCGCCGAAGTGTTGCCGATACCCATTTCACCCAGCAGCAGCGCGTTGCCCGGCAACCCGCGCACCAGGGCGGCCCCGTTGGCGAGCGCCGCCTCGCACTGCGCGGCGCTCATGGCCGGGCCTTCCAGCGCATCGGCGGTGCCGGGCGCGATCTTGTTGATCACGAGGCCGGGACGGGGCGCGAAGTCGTGGCGCACGCCGCAGTCCACCACCGTGAGGCCGATGCCGTGTTGCCGCGCGAGCACGCTCACCGCGGCGCCACCGGCCAGGAAGTTTTCGACCATCTGCCAGGTCACGTCGCTCGGGTAGGCCGACACGCCGCGCGCGGCCAGGCCGTGGTCGCCGGCGAACACCACCAGCTGGGGTTCTTTGAGTTCGGGCGTTTCGTTGCCGAGGATCAGGCCGATGCGCTGCGCCAGCGTCTCGATGCGGCCGAGCGAGCCCTGCGGCTTGGTCTTGTTGTCCAGCTTGTGTTGCAGGCGCGCCGCCAGCACAGGTTGGGTGATGTCGGCGATGGTGGGAACGGTGGTGGTCATGGTTCAGTCCGGTTGGATGAGGGCGTCGAGCACACCGGGCTCGACATGGGTTTGAAGAAAGTCGGCCAGGCCGTCGAACACGCTCTCCAGCGTGGGCGCGCTGGCGCCAAACAGCGCGTGCAGCACGCGCGGGTCTTCAAACAGGCCGTGCAGGTAGACGCCGAGCACGTTGCCGGCGGTGTTCTGCCAGGCCAGGCCGGGGATCACCTCGCGCGCCACGTCGCCCTTGGCCGCCATGGCCGGGTGCAGGGCGGTCTGACCGTGGTGGATTTCGTAGCCGGCGGTTTCCACCCCCGACAGCGCGCGCCAGGGGCCGGCGAGCGCGCTGAAACGGGCCTGCGTGTGGCGCACGGTCTTCTGCGGATCGAACGCGGTCACCAGCGGCAGCAGGCCCAGGCCGGGCGCGTTGCCGTCGATGCCGTGCGTGTCGATCAGCGCCTCGCCCAGCATCTGCAGGCCGCCGCAGATGCCCAGCACCACCCCGCCCTGCGCCGCGTGTTGTGCCACCGCACGGTCCAGCCCCTGTGCGCGCAGCCAGGCGAGGTCGGCCACCGTGGCCTTGGAGCCCGGCAGCACGATCCAGTCGGCGCCCGTGCAGTCGGCCGGGCTGCGTGCCCAGACCAGGCGCACACCGGGCACGTTCTTCAGCGGCTGAAATTCGTCCAGGTTGCTGATGCGGGGCCAGGCGATGACGGCAATCGTTGTCTGCACCGCGCCGGAAGCAAGGGTGCGGTCATCGAACACCCCGTCTTCTTCGGGCAGCCCGTGTTGCCACCACATCGGCAGCGTCGCCACGGTGGGCACACCGGTCAGGTCCTGCAGCATCTGCGGGCCGGGCGCGAGCAGCGTGG
>JAHIQV010000045.1 GCA_018903185.1 Gammaproteobacteria bacterium
CGTCGTTCAGGCCCATGTCGGCGAGCGAGGGGTATTTGCCTGGGCGCAACACCACGCAGCGGCCCTGGAAACCGCTGTGCTCACAAACCTCCCAGCGGTTGCCGACGATCACCACGGACGAGGTGCGGTCGTTGAAGCTGTAGCGGTCGAACCGGGGGATTTCCTGGTTGGCACGCACGGTTCGGCCGGTGAAGCCCGGGTTTTCGTAGAAGGTGGCCTGGGCGGCCACCTGGGCACTGAAGACGATGCCGGCCACGGCCAGCAGGGTTCTTGAGAGGGAAGTCATGTGGGTGTCTCCTGAATGGGTATCGCTGGTCAGGATGACCTCCGGGGCTGCCCGTGTCTGTGCGTTGGCGCACACCTGCCGCGCCGGCGGCTGGACCTGCGCTGCCGTTTCAGGTGCTCATCAGGCTCTTGACGGCTGCACTGAGCACAGGACCGCAGCGCTGGATGTCGGTCAGCGGCGCATAGCCGTAACCGATCACCAGACCTTTGAGGTCGTTGCGGGCGAGGCAATAGGCCGAGAGCGGGCGCACGGTGAGCCCTTGTTGCGCGAGGCGCTGGGCGAGGGCCTTGTCGTCCGCGTGCGAGGGCAGGCGCAGGCACAGGTGCAGGCCCTGTTCGGCGCCGCTGATGAACGGACCATCGGTGTCGGCCGCGAGCACGGGTTTGAGTGCTTCGAGCAGGGCAGCGCGCCGTTCGCCGTAGCTCTGGCGGGCCCGGCGCAGCGCGCTGCTGAAATGGCCCATCTCGATGAACTCGGCGAGCGCGGCCTGCAGCGGCATCTGGCCCGGGCGGTTGAGGTCGTAATGCGCTTGCTTGAAGGCGGTGACGAGCGGCTTGGGAACGACCAGGTAGCCGAGCTTGATGCCGGGGTAGAGCACCTTGGAGAAGGTGCCCATGTAGAGCACGCGGCCATCGGTGTCCAGGCCTTCGAGGCTGGAGATCGGCGGGCCGCTGAAGCGGTATTCACTGTCGTAGTCGTCTTCCAGCACCCAGGCGCCGTGGGCACGCGCGGTGGAGAGCAGCTGGTGGCGCCGCGGCAGCGACATCACCGCACCGGTGGGGTACTGGTGCGAGGGCGTGACGTAGATCAGGCGCGGTGGCCGGGCGTTGTCGGCGGCGCCGGGGCAGATGCCTTCGTCGTCCACCCGCACCGGATGGATCGCCAGACCGGTGGCCATGAAGGCCTTGACCGCGCCCCAGTAGGCCGGGTCTTCGACCCACACGGTGTCGCCGTGGTCGGCCAGCAGGCGGGCGCAGAGTTCGAGCGACTGCTGGGTGCCGGTGGTGACGATGACCTGGTCGGCGTCGAGCTGCACGCTGCGGAAGACGCGCAGGTAGTCGGCGATGGCCCGGCGCAGCGGCGCGTAGCCGCCGGAGTCGTTGTAGTCCAGCATGTCCGGGTAGGTCATGCGCCAGTGTTTGTTCTGCAGCCGCTGCCAGAGCGTGAGCGGGAAGGCGCTGAAGTCGGCGATGCCGGGCGTGAAGGGCTGGACTTCGAGTTCGGTGGCGCAGAAGGTGGTCGACAGGGCCAGACCGCGGGCCGACAGGCGCGCGGGCGCCACCGTCGGGGCGCCGCGCTGGTGGGGCCGGGCGGCGGAGGCCGGGTTGACCCGTGGCACGTTGTCGTTGACGAAGGTGCCGCTGCCCACACGGCTGACCAGATAACCTTCGACGCTGAGCTGGTTGAGGGCCGCGACCACGGTGTTGCGCGAGAGACCCAGGTCCAACGCCAGGTCGCGGCTGGAGGACAGGCGCTCGCCAGCGCCGAGCTTGCCGTCGAGCATGGCGCGGCGCAGTGCCTCGTAGAGCTGGCGGTGCAAGGGCAGGGCGTCTTGCGCACCCAGGCGGTTCATTTCACTGAGCAGGAACTCGGACAGCATGGGTGGACAGGCGGGGGAAAGGGAGCGATCGGTGACCATGATGACCGTCAAATGGCACCATGGAGTGGCTTCAACTGGCTCTGATTGTGATCCAATTGACCCGTCAGAATCAACCACCTGTTTGGAGATGTCATGAACAAGCCGCCGCCATGCATGGTTTGGCTGCCCGCCGACCACCGCCTCATGGGCGACCACGGGCATCTGATGCCGTTTCTGCTGCTGGGTGACAAATATGCCCGCGCCGTCAAGGCGGGCGCCCAGGCCCAGCCGGTGATGTTTCCGCTGGCCGAGACGGGTGACATCAGCGACCTGCTGGCGATGGTGGATGGCGTGATGCTGACCGGATCACCCTCCAACGTGCACCCCTCGCATTTCGCTGAAGACGTGGCCGACCCCAGCCTGCCGCTGGACCCCGCGCGCGACTTGCTGACGCTGGCGCTGGTGAAGGCCTGCGTGCACGAAGGCGTGCCACTGCTGGGCGTGTGCCGGGGCTTTCAGGAGATCAACGTGGCGCTGGGCGGCACGCTGCACCAGCGGGTGCACGAAGTGCCGGGCCTGACGGACCACCGCGAACCCAAAACCGCCCCGTTTGAAGAGCAGTACGCGCCCAGCCACCCGATCCGCCTGGCGCCGGGCAGCGTGTTCGAGACCTGGGCCGGTGGCGCGGAGGCGATGGTGAATTCGCTGCACGGCCAGGGCATCAACCAGCTCGCACCCGGGCTGGAGGCGCTGGGCCATGCGCCCGATGGCCTGGTGGAGGCGTTCGGCGTCAAGGGCGCCCACACCTTTGCCTGCGCCGTGCAGTTCCACCCCGAATGGCGCTGCTGGGAAACACCGTTTTATGCTGCGATCTTCGAGGCCTTCGGCAAGGCCTGCCGCCAGCGCATGAGCTTGCGCATGCAGGCCGCTGACCTGAACCGCAGCCGTGTCACGATCAACTCCTGAGTTTTTCGACCCGACACCACCGCACACAACGACAGACAAGGAACCGGCCCATGACAGCCCCCAAGACCGTAACAACCTTCAACGACCTCGAGAACTGGCTCAACGAGCGCCGCGTCACCGAGGTGGAATGCCTGGTGCCCGACCTGACCGGTGTGGCGCGCGGCAAGATCCTGCCGCGCGGCAAGTTCACCGAAGACCGAGGCATGCGCCTGCCCCAGGCCATCGTGGGCATGGGGGTGACGGGCGAGTTCCCCGAGAGCGGGCCGTACTACGACGTGGTGGACCCGACCGACAAGGACATGCAGCTGCGCCCGGATCCTTCTACCGTGCGCATCGTGCCCTGGGCCACCGACCCGACCGCGCAGGTGATCCACGACTGTTTTGACCACGAAGGCAAGCTGGTGCCGTTTGCGCCGCGCAGTGTGCTGCGCCGCATCTGCGACCTCTATGCCGCCGAGGGCTGGGAGCCGGTGGTGGCGCCCGAGCTGGAGTTCTACCTGACCGCGCGCAACACCGACCCGAACACGCTGCTGAAGCCCCCGATCGGCCGCAGTGGCCGCGCCGAAACCTCGCGCCAGGCCTACAGCATCGACGCGGTGAACGAGTTCGACCCGCTGTTCGAAGAGATCTACGACTACTGCGACAAGATGGAGCTCAACGTGGACACACTGATCCACGAGGTGGGCGCGGGGCAGATGGAGATCAACTTCTTCCACGCCCACCCGCTGGGCCTGGCCGACGAGGTGTTCTTCTTCAAGCGCACGGTGCGCGAG
>JAHIQV010000356.1 GCA_018903185.1 Gammaproteobacteria bacterium
CTCAAGGCCGCCAAGATGCCCGCCGAGGCGCGCAAGAAGGCCGACGCCGAGTTCAAGAAGCTCAAGCTGATGTCGCCCATGTCTGCCGAGGCCACCGTGGTACGCAACTACATCGATGCCCTGGTGGCCCTGCCCTGGAGCAAGAAGACCAAGATCAAGCACGATCTGGCACACGCCGAAGCCGTACTCAACGAAGACCATTACGGTCTCGACAAGGTCAAGGACCGCATCCTCGAATACCTTGCGGTCCAGCAGCGCGTGGACAAGGTCAAGGCGCCGATCCTGTGCCTGGTCGGCCCACCCGGTGTGGGCAAGACCTCGCTCGGCCAGTCGGTGGCCAAGGCCACGGGCCGCAAGTATGTTCGCATGGCCTTGGGAGGCATGCGCGACGAGGCAGAAATCCGCGGTCACCGCCGCACCTACATCGGCGCCATGCCGGGCAAGGTGCTGCAAAGCCTCTCGAAGATCGGCACGCGCAACCCGTTGTTCCTGCTCGATGAGATCGACAAGCTGGGCACCGATTTCCGCGGGGATCCGTCGAGCGCCTTGCTGGAGGTGCTGGATCCGGAGCAGAACCACACCTTTGGTGACCACTACGTCGAGGTCGATTTCGACCTGTCCGACGTGATGTTCGTCGCCACCTCGAACTCGATGAACATCCCGCCAGCCCTGCTGGACCGGATGGAAGTGATCCGCCTCTCGGGTTACACCGAAGAGGAGAAGACCAATATCGCGATCCGCTACCTGTTGCCGAAACAGCTGAAGAACAACGGCATCCGCGAAGGCGAGATGGAGGTGAAGGACGACGCGGTGCGCGACATCGTGCGCTACTACACCCGCGAAGCCGGTGTGCGTTCGCTGGAGCGTGAACTCTCCAAGATCTGTCGCAAGGTGGTCAAGGGCCTGCTGCTCAAGAAGTACACGCCGACCGTGGTGGTCGATGCTGAAAACCTCAGCGAATTCCTGGGTGTGCGCAAGTACAACTACGGGCGCGCCGAAGCGCAGAACCAGGTTGGCCAGGTGGTGGGTCTGGCCTGGACCGAGGTGGGTGGCGATCTGCTGACCATCGAAGTGGCGATCATGCCCGGCAAGGGCGTGATCACGCGGACCGGGTCTCTGGGTGACGTGATGAAGGAGTCGGTGGAAGCGGCTCGCACGGTGGTGCGCAGCCGTGCCCGGTCACTCGGCATCAAGGACGAACAGTTCGACAAGCGCGACATCCACATCCACGTGCCCGATGGCGCCACGCCCAAGGATGGACCGAGCGCCGGTGCGGCCATGACCACGGCGCTGGTGTCCTCGCTCACGGGCATCCCGGTGCGGGCCGACGTGGCCATGACCGGAGAGATCACCTTGCGTGGTGAAGTCACCGCGATTGGTGGCTTGAAGGAAAAGCTCCTGGCGGCTTTGCGTGGCGGCATCAAGACCGTCATCATTCCCGAAGAAAACGTGAAGGATCTGGCCGAGATTCCCGACAATGTGAAGCAGGGTCTGGAGATCGTACCGGTCAAATGGATCGACAAGGTGCTGGCCATTGCGCTGGAGCGCCAGCCGGTTCCGCTGACCGACGAAGAGGTCGCTGCGCAGGTGGCCGCAGCGTCCGTGCGCCCGGCGGCACCCGCACCCGATGCTGTGAAACATTGAGTCAAAAAATTTGCGGGGGCTTGAAAAGAGGCGTTTTTCTGCGCTAGAATTCCAGCTTCTGACAAACATCAGAAACATGCGGGAATAGCTCAGTTGGTAGAGCGCAACCTTGCCAAGGTTGAGGTCGCGAGTTCGAGTCTCGTTTCCCGCTCCAGTTTTGAAAAAGGGAAGCCGAGCTTCCCTTTTTTGTCGATTGGGATGAATGGGTTTTCCGATTCATCGCATAGGGCGCGATAGCAAATCGGTTATGCAACGGATTGCAAATCCGTCTAGCCCGGTTCGACTCCGGGTCGCGCCTCCAGTCACTGGTCGGTATCAGGCATTGCGGGAATAGCTCAGTTGGTAGAGCGCAACCTTGCCAAGGTTGAGGTCGCGAGTTCGAGTCTCGTTTCCCGCTCCAACATCAAAAAAGGGGAAGCTGTGCTTCCCCTTTTTTCGTTTCCGCTCTGGGCGATCGCGGGGCCGTTGCCCGCAGTGTTCGTCAGGCGTCTGTCCATGAGGCGGCGCTGTTGGCGAACCTGCGACAATGACAGGCTGGCCTCGATGGTGAAATTGGTAGACACAGCGGACTTAAAATCCGCCGCTTTCCCGAGAGGGGGCGTACCGGTTCGACCCCGGTTCGAGGCACCACATCCCCTAGGCTTTTTCCGGTTTCACCGGTACAGTGAGTTTTCATGACCCGATACAACGCACCCTTTGAAATCCACGTGCATGGCGATGTGCCGTTGCGCGAGGATGTGGCTTATGGCCAGATTCAGGATGCGCTCAAGCCACTCTGGCAGTATGCCGGTGCCCGCTCACTGGCGGCAGCGGCCGAGAGCAGCTACGAGGACGAGCCGGGCATCCGCTTTGACGCCGAAGCTCACGTCTTGCAGATGTGCTGGACGGTGCCGGGCGATGAGGATTTTCGTCAGGTGATCGAAGAAGCCTGCATGGGCCTGAACGACATCGCATCGGCCGGTGCGCCGCTCGAAGTGTCTTTCTACGACACCGAGTTCGATGAAGAAGACGAGACCTCCGAAGAGGAGGCGCGCGACGACTTCATGATGTGTTTTGTTGGCCCCACGCCCGCGGCCATCATGCAGGTGCAGCGCGACCTGCTGGTGCAGGATGTGGTGCACATCATGGAGCGGCACTTTGACGCGGCCGAGCTGGGTGATGTGGTTGGCTCGATCGACAAGCTGTTCTCGCAGCGCTTTGACGCCCTCGTCAACTCCATGCAGCTGGGCCGCCCGCCCCGAGGGCATGGTGGTGGTTCCTCGGGTCACGGCGGTGGGCGCAAGCCACGCCATTTGCACTGACACATGCCTGATGGAACGGCGGTCTGCGCTGAGCGCAGGCACCGGCCTTGAGTCATCGGCGCGGCGTGAATCCGTGAGACCCTGATGGCGCTGTTTTCCACCGAAGCCCTGAACCCCGGCGTGCGCAGGCGCGAGGTGTTCGGCTGGGCCATGTACGACTTCGCCAACTCGGGCTACACCACCGTGGTGCTGACGGCGGTGTTTGCGGCCTATTTTGTCGGCGCCGTGGCCGGGGGCGCTGTCTGGGCCACGTTCGCCTGGACGCTCGCACTCAGCGTGTCGCATGCCATCGTGATGGTGACCATGCCCGCCATGGGGGCCTGGGCTGACCGCTTTGGTGCCAAGAAGCGGCTGCTGCTGTTCACCACCTTGGGCTGCGTGCTGGCGACGGCCGCACTGGCTTTTGTCGGACCCGGGATGGTGGCACTGGCGGTGCTGTTGATCATTGTTTCCAATGTCTGCTTCGCCTGGGGTGAGTCCCTGATTGCCGCGTTCCTGCCCGAACTCGCACGTCCGGCAGCCATGGGCCGGGTCAGCGGCTGGGGCTGGAGCTTTGGTTACTTCGGCGGCATGCTGGCGCTCGGCCTGAGTCTGGTGTACGTGATCCGGGCTCAAGGGCAGGGGCAGACGGCTGCCCAGTTCGTGCCCGTGACCATGTGGATCACCGCTGGGATCTTTGCGCTCGCGGCGCTGGTCACTTTCAAGCTGCTGAAGGAACGGGCCAAACCTCAGGCTCGGTCGGCTGAAGGCGGACTGAAGGCTTCATTGAGCCGCCTGCATGCGACCTACCGCGACGCCCGGCGCTACCGCGATTTCATGTGGCTGCTGGCCTGCGCGGCGGCGTACCAGGGCGGCGTGACCGTGACCATCACGCTGGCGGCCATCTACGCCGAACAGGTGATCGGGTTTGTTCAGCAGGAAACCATGGTGCTGATTTTTGTGCTCAACATTGCTGCGGCATTGGGCGCGTTTGCCTTTGGCTACTGGCAGGACCGGCTGGGCCACAAGCTCGCGCTGGGCATCACCCTGGTCGGCTGGATCGCAACTTGCATCATCGCCGCACTCACCACCACCAAAGGGGGCTTCTGGTACGCCGCTGCGATCGCGGGCCTGTGCATGGGTTCCAGCCAGTCGTCCGGTCGCGCCATGGCGGGCATGCTGGCGCCCCCGAAGCAGTTGGCTGAGTTCTACGGCCTCTGGACCTTTGCAACTCGGCTGGCGAGCATCATCGGGCCGTTGAGCTATGGGGCCATCACCTGGGCCACCGGGGGCAACCAGCGGCTGGCCATTGGGTTCACGGCGCTGCTGTTTTTGCTCGGGCTCGTCTTGCTGTTGCCGGTGAACATGGAGCGGGGGCGTCGGGCCGCCTTGTCGGGTCCTGGCGTGGCGAGCGGCTGAAGCCTGCGTCGCGGAGCGGTTTGTGCTCCTGATCAAAAGTCCACATGTATGGCGCCAACGGTTGTGCCGAGCCAGCGGGCCGACGCTTGCGCCAGCGGTGTCGGGTCACCTGTGGACAACAGCGTGATGTGCGGCGTGCCGCACACCACTGTGTTGGCCTCGGGAAGCCCCAGCACCGCCCGCGTGCGGCGTGCCACCGGAGCGCCGGTTTCAACCAGGCGCACGGCAGGCCCAGACAGCGTCTGCAGGATGTCGGCTGCGAACGGGTAGTGCGTGCAGCCCAGCACCAGGGTGTCCATGGGTGCCGAGGTTTTGGCGCTGGCGCGCAAGGCGTCCAGATAGCGTGCACACAGGGCGCGTGTCGTGGCTTCGTCGCCGTGCTCGATGGCGTCGACCAGGCCTTCGCAGGCTTGGGTTGTGAAATGCAGCGGGCGGCTGGATTCGGACTCGACACGGGTGCGCAGGCGGGCGAAGCGCTCACTCTCGACCGTACCGCGCGTGGCGAGCACGCCGATGTGTCCGCTCCGGCTGAGTGCGGCCGCGGGCTTGAGTGCCGGTTCCACGCCCACGATGGGCCAGTCCGGGTGCTCCTGGCGCAGGGATTCAATGGCCATGGCGGTGGCGGTGTTGCAGGCCACCACCAGCGCGTCGACCGCTGAGTCCTGGCGCAGGCATTGTGTGATGCGATGCGCGCGCTCGGTCACCTGCGCTGCGCTGCGCCCGCCGTAGGGGGTGTATGCCCCGTCGGCCAGGTACACGTAGCGGGCTTCCGGCATTTCGAGCAGCAGGGCGCGCAGCACGCTCAGGCCGCCCAGACCACTGTCAAAAACCCCGATGGTTTTCAAGCGGCGGCCACCGCGATGCCTTTGAACTCGCCCGAGGCGATGCGCTTGCTCCACTCTGCCGGGCCGGTGATGTGGGCGCTGGTGCCGCCCGCATCCACCGCCACGGTCACGGGCATGTCGACCACGTCGAACTCGTAGATGGCTTCCATGCCGAGGTCGGCAAAGCCCACGACCTTGGCGGTCTTGATGGCTTTGGAGACGAGGTAGGCGGCACCGCCCACGGCCATGAGGTAGGCCGATTTGTGCTTCTTGATGGCTTCGATGGCGACCGGGCCACGTTCGGCCTTGCCGACCATGGCGATCAGGCCGGTTTGCGCGAGCATCATCTCGGTGAAGCCGTCCATGCGGGTGGCGGTTGTCGGACCGGCGGGGCCGACGGCCTCGCCCTTGACCGGATCGACCGGGCCGACGTAGTAGATGACGCGGTTGGTGAAGTCCACCGGCAGCTGCTCGCCCTTGGCCAGCATGTCCTGGATGCGCTTGTGCGCGGCGTCGCGGCCGGTCAGCATCTTGCCGTTGAGCAGCAGGGTGTCGCCGGGCTTCCAGCTCGCCACTTCGGCGGCGGTGAGGGCGTTGAGGTCCACCTTTTTGCTCTTCACGTAGTCGGGCGTCCAGGCCACGTCGGGCCAGAGGTCCAGGCTCGGCGGGTCGATGTAGACCGGGCCACTGCCATCGAGCACGAAGTGCGCGTGGCGCGTGGCGGCGCAGTTGGGGATCATGGCCACGGGCTTGCTTGCCGCGTGCGTGGGGTACATCTTGATCTTGACGTCGAGCACGGTGGTGAGGCCACCGAGGCCCTGCGCGCCGATGCCCAGGGCATTGACCTTGTCAAACAGCTCCAGGCGCATTTCTTCGACCTTGCTGAGCTTTTCGCCCTTGGACGCCTTGGCCTGCAACTCGTACATGTCCAGATCGTCCATCAGGCTTTCCTTGGCCATCAGAACGGCTTTTTCAGCAGTGCCGCCGATGCCGATGCCCAGCATGCCCGGCGGGCACCAGCCGGCGCCCATGGTCGGCACGGTCTTGAGCACCCAGTCGACCACGTTGTCGCCGGGATTGAGCATCACCATCTTGGACTTGTTCTCCGAGCCGCCGCCCTTGGCCGCCACGGTCACTTCCACCGTGTTGCCGGGCACGATCTCGGTGAAGATCACGGCCGGCGTGTTGTCCTTGGTGTTCTTGCGATCAAACTGCGGGTCGGCCACGACGCTGGCGCGCAACGTGTTGTCGGGGTGGTTGTAGCCACGGCGCACGCCATCGTTGATGGCGTCATCCAGGCTGCCGCTGAAACCTTCCCAGCGCACGTCCATGCCCACCTTCAGGAACACGTTGACGATGCCGGTGTCCTGGCAGATCGGACGGTGGCCGGTGGCGCTCATCTTGCTGTTGGTCAGGATCTGCGCGATGGCGTCCTTGGCGGCGGCGCTCTGCTCGCGTTCGTAGGCGCGGGCCAGGTGGGCGATGTAGTCGGCCGGGTGGTAGTAGCTGATGTACTGCAGGGCGGCAGCAACGGATTCGATCAGGTCGTTCTGGCGGATGCTCGTGGTCATGGCGTGGGCTGTGTGATTGACGTGGACAACGGGTGCTGCACTGGTGGCGCGGCGCAAGGTCTGCTACGGTGGGATCAGCCTGCTATTTTGACAGGACTAGCCTTTCACCGGCTGACGACTGGAGGCCCGCCATGGATACCCGTACCGAACACGACAGCATGGGACCGATCGAGGTGCCCGCGGACCACCTGTGGGGTGCGCAAACCCAGCGTTCCCTGCAGCACTTCGACATTTCTGGCGAGCGGATGCCGCGTGAGCTGATCCGTGCGCTGGTCCGGGCCAAGCGGGCCTGTGCCGTGGTGAACCAGAGCCTTGCCGGTCTGGCGCCCGACAAGGCGCGAGCCATTGAGGCCGCGGCCGAAGAGGTGATCAGTGGGCGGTGGGATGCCGAATTCCCGCTGGTGATCTGGCAGACCGGTTCAGGCACGCAGACCAACATGAACGTCAACGAGGTGCTGGCCAACCGCGCCAGCGAGCTGTTGGGCGGCACGCGTGGCGAGGGGCGACTGGTGCACCCGAACGACGACGTCAACCGCAGCCAGTCGTCCAACGACGTGTTTCCCACCGCCATGCACCTGGCGGCGGTGGACGGACTCACCCACCGATTGCTGCCGGCGCTGATCGCGCTGCGAGACACGCTGACCGCCAAGTCGACCGACTTTGACGGTATCGTGAAGATCGGCCGCACCCACCTTCAGGACGCCACACCGCTGACGCTGGGGCAGGAGATATCGGGCTGGGCGGCGCAGCTGTCGCATGCAGAGCACCATGTGCGTGCCGCGCTGCCGCACCTGTGCGAACTCGCGCTCGGCGGTACGGCGGTGGGTACCGGGCTCAACGCGCCAGCGGGCTTCGCCGAGCAGGTGGCCGCCGAGCTGGCCCGGTACACCGGCCTGCCGCTGGTGAGCGCACCCAACAAATTTGAAGCGCTGGCCAGCTGCGATGCGCTGGTGCACGCCCATGGTGCTTTGAAAGGGCTGGCGGCGAGTCTGATGAAAATCGCCAACGATGTGCGCTGGCTCGCCAGTGGTCCACGCAGCGGACTGGGCGAACTGTCCATTCCCGAAAACGAACCGGGCTCGTCCATCATGCCGGGCAAGGTCAACCCGACGCAGTGCGAGGCGCTCACCATGTTGTGTTGCCAGGTCATGGGCAATGACGTGGCCATCAACATGGGTGGTTCGTCGGGCAATTTCGAACTCAATGTGTTCCGTCCGATGGTGGCCCACAACTTTCTGCAGAGCGTGCGCCTGCTGGCCGATGGCATGGCGAGCTTCCATGAGCACTGCGCGGCCGGCATCGAACCCAACCGCGAGCGCATCGCTGAAATGCTGGAGCAGTCGCTGATGCTGGTGACCGCGCTGAACCCTCACATCGGCTACGACCGTGCCGCCGAGATTGCGAAAAAAGCGCACCGGGAAGGTATGACCCTCAGAGAGGCTGCACTGGCGTCAGGTCACGTGAGCGCCGAGCAGTTTGATCGGTGGGTGGTGCCGGGCGACATGACCGGGCGTTGATGCTGCCCAGGACGCAGAATGCAAAAAAGCGGCCGGGTGGCCGCTTTTCATCCTGTGCGAGTCCGGGCGATCAGTGGGTGTTGGTCGCTGGATGCACCATCAGGCGGTCGGTCATGGCGATGGCCATGGCGCTGAGCAGGAACACCACATGAATGATGGTCTGCCACATGAGCACCTTTTCATCGTAGTTGGCCGCGTTGATGAAGGTCTTGAGCAGGTGGATGGAGCTGATGCCGATGATGGCGGTGGCCAGCTTGACCTTCAGCACCGAAGCGTTCACATGGCTCAGCCACTCGGGCTGGTCCGGGTGGCTCTCCAGATTCATGCGGCTCACGAAGGTTTCGTAGCCACCCACGATCACCATGATCAGCAGGTTCGAGATCATGACCACGTCGATCAGCGCCAGCACCACCAGCATGATGATGGTTTCGTTGAGCGAGGTGACATCGGCCGATTCCTTGTAGCCGATGCTGTGAACCAGCGCGGCCAGCGCATCCTTGCTCCCAAAGGCCGCCTCGATCAGGTGAACCAGCTCCACCCAGAAATGGAAAACGTAGATGGCCTGAGCCAGGATCAGGCCAAGATACAGCGGCAACTGCAGCCAGCGGCTGGCAAAAATCAGGTTGGGCAGGGAGCGGATGGCGACAGGTGTTTTGACGGGAGCGGTCATGGAAATGGGTGTTTTTGCCGGAAGCGAACGTACAGAAGAAGGCGTTCGAGCCTCAGGGCTTTGGCGGCATTGTAGAGTGGCGGCGTGGTGCGCGCTGGGGGCCGTCGCGTCCATGTAAGTGGCTCGTAAGAGCCTTTGCGCACATTCATGTGTTACCTGTTCCCACAACACCTGAGGAGACTGCCCATGTCCGCGCCTTCGTCGTCGATTGAATCCACCCTGGTCGAAAACCGTGTTTTTGAACCCACCGAGGCCACCCGCAAGGCGGCGCGCATTTCGGGCATGGACGCCTACAACGCCCTCTGCGCCGAGGCCGAAAATGATTTCGAAGGTTTCTGGGCCAGGCTCGCGCGCGAAACACTGACCTGGAGCAAGCCCTTCACCAAGACGCTGGACGAGTCGAATGCGCCGTTTTACACGTGGTTCGAAGACGGCGAACTGAACGCCTCTTACAACTGCCTCGACCGCCACATGGGCACGCCGGTGGAGAACAAGACGGCGATCATTTTCGAAGCCGATGGCGGTGAAGTGACCAAAGTGACCTACAAGGAGTTGCTGGCCAAGGTGTCCCAGTTTGCCAACGCGCTCAAGGCCAGGGGTGTGAAGAAGGGTGACCGCGTCGTCATCTACATGCCCATGACTATCGAAGGCGTGGTGGCCATGCAGGCCTGTGCCCGCATCGGCGCGACGCACAGCGTGGTGTTCGGCGGCTTCTCCGCCAAGGCCCTGCAGGAACGGATTCAAAACGCCAGCGCTGTGGCGGTGATCACCGCCAACTACCAGCTGCGCGGTGGCAAGGAGCTGCCGCTCAAGTCCATCGTGGACGAAGGCATTGCCATGGGCGGCTGCGAGTGCGTCAAGGACGTGATCGTTTTCCAGCGCACGCCCACCGCCTGTAACATGGTGGCCGGTCGCGACAGCTTCATGCACGAGGTGATGGCGGCCGAGTCCACCGACTGCCCGGCTGTCATGGTGGGTGCCGAGCACCCGCTGTTCGTGCTCTACACCTCAGGCTCCACCGGTACGCCCAAGGGCGTGCAGCACAGCACCGGCGGTTACCTGCTGTGGGCCAACCTGACCATGAACTGGACCTTCGACCTGAAGGACAGCGACATCTTCTGGTGCACGGCCGATATCGGCTGGATCACTGGCCACACCTACGTGGCCTATGGCCCTCTGGCCGCTGGCGCAACCCAGATCGTGTTCGAAGGTGTGCCCACCTACCCGAACGCCGGCCGTTTCTGGCAGATGATCGAGCGCCACAAGTGCACCATCTTCTACACCGCCCCGACCGCGATCCGTTCGTTGATCAAGGCGGCCGAGGGTGACGAAAAGGTGCACCCTGCGCGCTCCGACCTGAGCAGCCTGCGCATCCTGGGTTCGGTGGGTGAGCCCATCAACCCCGAGGCCTGGATGTGGTACTACAAACACATCGGCGGCGAGCGTTGCCCGATCGTGGATACCTTCTGGCAGACCGAAACCGGTGGCCACATGATCACGCCGCTGCCGGGTGCCACGCCACTGGTGCCGGGTTCGTGCACGCTGCCGTTGCCTGGCATCACCGCCGCCATCGTCGACGAAGCCGGCATGGACGTGCCCAATGGTGCGGGTGGCATTCTGGTGGTCAAGCGGCCCTGGCCTTCGATGATCCGCACCATCTGGGGCGACCCCGAGCGTTTCAAGAAGAGCTACTTCCCCGAGGAACTCAAGGGCTACTACCTTGCCGGTGACGGCGCGGTGCGCAGTCCTGACCGCGGCTATTTCCGCATCACCGGCCGGATCGATGACGTGCTGAACGTCTCCGGTCACCGCATGGGCACGATGGAAATCGAATCGGCCCTGGTCGGCAAGACCGACCTGGTGGCTGAAGCCGCCGTGGTGGGCCGCCCGGACGACCTGACCGGCGAAGCCATTGTGGCCTTCGTCGTGCTCAAGCGCTCACGCCCCACCGGCGACGAGGCGAAGGCGATTGCCAAGGTGTTGCGCGACTGGGTGGGCAAGGAGATCGGCCCGATTGCCAAGCCCAAGGACATCCGCTTCGGTGACAACCTGCCCAAGACCCGCTCGGGCAAGATCATGCGCCGCCTGCTGCGCTCGATCGCCAAGGGCGAAGCCATCACCCAGGATACCTCCACGCTGGAGAACCCGGCCATCCTGGATCAGTTGTCGGAAAACAACTGATCTTAAGTTCCTGGTGCCTTTAGTTTCCAGGAACCAAGCAACGAAAAAACCCGCTGGAGACCAGCGGGTTTTTTGTTGCGGAAGCGAGAAGCGGTTTACTGCTGGCTCATCACCCATGCTGCCAGCTTCTTGGCGTCGGCAGCGTTTACTTGCGGGTTGGCGGGCATGGGAATCGCACCCCAGACGCCAGAACCACCCTTGACGATCTTTTCGGCCAGCATGTCGGCGGCCTTGGCATTGCCGGCGTACTTCTTGGCCACTTCCTTGTAGGCCGGACCAACCAGTTTCTTGTCCACCGCATGGCAGGCCATGCAGTTCTTGCTCTTGGCCAAGGCCTCGTCGGCCATGGCGGGAGCGGAGATGGCGGCCACAGCGGCCATAATCAGGAGAGCGCGTTTCATGGTGTTGTCCTAGTGGGTGAACGTGAAAAACTCACAGGCTGGATTTTACCCAGTGGGACGGCCCGGATACGCTCGCTTACAGTTTCTTGCCGGGCTTTATCGGACCTTTACTGGAGGGTGTGATGTATTTGCTGATCGCGGGCGTCGGCCTGATGCTACTGAAGTATTTCGAGATTGGATTCGTCGCCGAGCTGTCCTGGTGGTGGGTGTTGTCGCCCTTTGCCATGGCTATGGCCTGGTGGGCCTGGGCTGACAGCACCGGCTACACCAAGCGCAAGGAAATGGAAAAGATGGACCAGAAAAAGCAGGACCGCATTGAGCGCCAGCGCCAGGCGCTGGGCATGAAGAGCAAGCGCCGCTGACCTGCGCCGGGGTCCTCGCAACTCAATAGTTGTCGAGCACGGCGCCCCGGCTCGCGCTGGCGGCGTTGAACGCAAACTTGGCCTGTACGCCACGCGTGTAGCGGGGCACTGGAGCGGTCCAGTTGGCCCGACGGCGGGCAATTTCATCTGCGGCCACGTTGAGCTCCAACTTGAGAGCATGGGCGTCGATGGTGATGCTGTCCCCCTCGTGCACCAGGGCAATCGTGCCGCCGGCAGCGGCCTCGGGCGCCACGTGGCCCACCACCATGCCCCAGGTGCCGCCCGAGAAGCGGCCATCGGTGATCAGGCCGACGCTCTCTCCCAGCCCGGCACCGATCAGCGCACCGGTGGGCGCCAGCATCTCGGGCATGCCCGGCCCGCCCTTGGGGCCGAGGTAGCGCAGCACCATCACATCACCGGCCACGATCTTTCCGTTCAGGATGGCCTGCAAGGCCGACTGTTCGTCGTCGAACACGCGCGCCGGGCCGGTCATCACGGGGTTCTTCAGCCCGGTGATCTTGGCCACGCAGCCCTCCGGTGACAGGTTGCCTTTGAGGATGGCCAGGTGACCCTGGGCGTACATGGGACGGTCGATGGGACGGATCACATCCTGGTCGGCGCGTGGCGCGTCGGGCACCGCCTGCAACATCTCGGCGATGGTCTGGCCGGTGACGGTGAGGCAGTCGCCGTGCAGCAGGCCGGCGTTCAGCAGCATCTTCATCACCTGCGGGATGCCGCCGGCGCGGTGCAGGTCGACCGCCAGGTAGTGGCCGCTGGGCTTGAGGTCACAGAGCACTGGTGTTTTCACGCGCACGCGCTCGAAGTCGTCGATGTTCCATTCGACGCCGGCAGCGTGTGCGATGGCGAGAAAATGCAGCACGGCGTTGGTGGAGCCGCCTGTGGCCATGATCACCGCGACCGCGTTTTCGATGCTCTTGCGGGTGACGATGTCGCGCGGCTTGATGTCTTTCCGGATCGCCTCGATCAGCACCTTGGCTGATTCGCGGGCCGAGTTGGTTTTCTCGTCGTGCGGATTGGCCATGGTGCTGGAGTAGGGCAGGGAGATGCCCAGCGCCTCGAAGGCGGAGCTCATGGTGTTGGCGGTGTACATGCCACCGCAGGAGCCCGTTCCCGGGATCGCCCGCATCTCGATCTCGCGCAACTCGGCGTCGCTCATGTTGCCGGCCGCGTTCTGGCCCACCGCTTCAAAAACGCTCACGATGTTCAG
>JAHIQV010000357.1 GCA_018903185.1 Gammaproteobacteria bacterium
CAAGGGGGCGGCACGGGCCGTCCGGCAAAGCCGGCCCGGCGGTGCCCTTGGTTGGACCGTTTCACGCGTTGGGGGTGGCACTCCGGCAACCCGTCGGCCAGGGGCGCTTCTGCTACCCTCGACCGGATGTCCGCCAAGCCCTCTTCCATGTCGCCCGGCCTGATCGTGCTGGTGCTCTCGCTGCTGCTGGGTCTGCAACCCGTCACGACCGACCTTTACCTGCCCGCCCTGCCCGCCATGACCCAGGGCTTTGGCGCGGCGATGTCGCAGGCCCAGCTCACGCTGACCGCGCTGCTGCTGGCTTTCGGCCTCTCGCAGATGGTCTGGGGTCCGCTGTCAGACCGCTTCGGCCGCCGGCCGGTGCTGCTGGTGGGCATGTTGCTCTACGTGGTGGCGTCGGTGGGCAGCACGTTTTCTGCTTCGATGGACCAGCTCATTGTCTGGCGCGCGCTGCAGGGCGTGGCGATGGGCGCGGGCGTGATGTGTGCGCGCGCCATCGTGCGCGATCTCTACGCCCCGGTGGACGGGGCCCGCATCATGTCCAAGGGCCTCACCGGTCTGGGTGTGATCGCCTGCGCGAGCGCGCCGCTGGGCGGCCTGCTGGCCGAATACCTGGGCTGGCGCGTGGCGCTGATGGCGCTGGCGGTGTTCGGCGCCGGCACGCTGCTGGTGGTGGCGCTGCGTTTCGAGGAAACCCTGGCGCAGAAAAACCCGCGCGCACTGGAACCGGTCACGCTGCTGCGCACCTGGTGGGCCATCCTGCAGAACCCCACTTTCTGGGCCTTCACGCTGCTGGCCACCACATCCTACGGTGGCCTGTTCACCTTCCTGGCCGCGTCTTCGTTCGTCTTCATCCAGGTGCTGGGCCTGTCGCAGCCGGCCTACGGACTGGCCATGTTCACCATGTCGCTGAGCTACATCGCCGGCACCTTCATCTGCCGCCGGCTGCTGCCGCGCTACGGCGTGCGCAAGACGGTGGCGCTGGCGGGCGCCTGCACCCTCACCGCCGGCACCAGCATGGGCCTGCTCGCGCTGGCGGGCGTGCAGCACGTGGCCGCCATCATGGTGCCGTTCTACGGCTTCATGCTGGCCCACGGCGTGCACCAGCCCTGCGGCCAGAGTGGCGCCGTCGGGCCGTTCCCGCAGGCCGCGGGCGCGGCTTCGGCGCTGAGCGGCTTCATGATGATGATCGCGGCCTTCTTCATGGGCGGCTGGCTCGGCAAAAGCCTGGCCGCCCAGCCCGACAGTGTGCTGCCGCTGACCAACGGCGTCTGGTTCTGGAGCGTGCTGATCGCGGCCACGGCGTGGACGCTGGTGCAGCGCTTCGGTGAGGTGAAGACGCCGCCGGTGCACACCAACGCCGGAGCGACGAATGCCAGCTGATCGGCCGCGCTGCCTGGCCATCGCCGGGCCCACCGCGAGCGGCAAGAGCGCGGCTTCGCTGGCCATCGCACAGCGCTGGCCGGTGGAGATCATCAGCGTCGATTCGGCCCTGGTCTACCGCGGCATGGACATCGGCACCGCCAAGCCCACGCCCGACGAGCTGGCCCAGGTGCCGCACCACCTGATCGACACCACCGACCCCCTGCAGGCCTACAGCGCCGCTGGGTTCGTGGCCGACGCCACGCGGCTGATCGGTGAGATCCAGGCGCGCGGTCGCACGCCGTTGCTGGTGGGCGGCACCATGCTGTATTTCAAGGCGCTGATGCAGGGTCTCAACACCATGCCCCGCGCCGACGCCGCCGTGCGCCAGGGCATCGAGGCGCGCGCCGCCCAGCTCGGCTGGCCCGCGCTGCACGTCGAACTCGCGCGGGTGGACCCGGTGACGGCGGCTCGTCTCTTCCCCAACGACTCGCAGCGCATCCAGCGCGCGCTCGAAGTGTTCGAGGTGTCGGGCCAGCCGATCTCGGCCTTCCAGACCGGACCGGACGAGACCACGCCCACCAGCCCGATCGCGCCCGGCGCCCTGCTCTCGCTCGAACCGCAGGACCGCGCCTGGCTGCACGCGCGCATCGCCCAGCGGTTTGATGCCATGCTGGCCGCGGGCTTTCTGGACGAGGTGCGGGCGCTGCGCGCGCGCGGCGACCTGCACCCCGACCTGCCGTCCATGCGCTGCGTCGGTTACCGCCAGGCCTGGGAGGCTCTGGACGCCCACGGCGAAACACCGAGCGCGCCCCAGCTCGCCGAACTGCGCGACCGCGGCATCTTCGCCACGCGCCAGCTCGCCAAGCGCCAGATCACCTGGCTGCGCTCGATGCCGGAACGTGTGGTCGTGGCCTGCGACGCGCCCGACGCGCTGGAGCAGGTGCTGCAATGGGCCAGCCGCTGGCTGGACGCGCCAGCCCGAAGAGAAGCATGAGCCTGGTCATCCACAACCTCAGCAAACGTTACGGCGACACGCCCGTGTTCAGCCAGGTGAACCTGCGCGTCGAGCCGGGCGAGTTCATCGCCATCGTCGGCGAATCGGGTGTGGGCAAGTCCAGCCTGCTCAACTGCATGGCCGCGCTGGACGACTGGAACGAAGGCACGATCACGCACGACGGCGTGGACCTGGCGCAGCTGGGCGAGGTGCAGCGCGCGCACTGGCGGCGCGAAAAGCTCGGTTTCGTGTTCCAGGCGTTCCACGTGCTGCCGCACCTGGACGTGGCGCAGAACGTGGGGCTGCCGCTGCTGCTGCTGAAGCGCCCGGACCCGGCGCGCGTGGCGCAGATGCTCGAAGCGGTGGGCCTGGGCGGACTCGGCGAGCGCCTGCCGGCCCAGCTCTCCGGTGGGCAACTGCAGCGCGTGGCGATCGCGCGCGCCCTGGTGCACCGCCCCAGCCTGCTGCTCGCCGATGAACCTACCGGCAACCTCGACCCTTCCACCGCGCGCCAGGTGATGGGTGTGCTGGAACAACAAGCCCGCGACAGTGGTGCAGCGCTGGTGCTCGTCACGCACTCTGAAGCGGCCGCTGCGCGGGCGCAGCGCGTGCTGCAACTCACCGCGACGGGCTGCCATACCCTCCCCTCGAAAAACCAGGAACCGCCATGACCCTCCAGTCCCTGCCCACCACCCCGTTCGCCGGCCAGCTGCCCGGCACCTCCGGCCTGCGCGAGAAGGTCACGGGGTTCCAGCAGCCGCGCTACCTCG
>JAHIQV010000358.1 GCA_018903185.1 Gammaproteobacteria bacterium
GCGGCATCGATGATTTTTCGGGCATTGCCCGCCATGTCACCCACCACAAAATTCAACTGGGCCACACAGATTTTGAGCGTCATGGAATCGGAAAAACTTGCGGGAAACGGGGTATTGGACAGAAGCCCCCGGCGCCGGGCGGCGAGGACTTCACGGCCCTGCAGACAAAGCTCTGCAGGTCGCTGACATGGCGAAATTTGATTATGTCACCCGGGTCCTGAACTCGCCGCTGGACGTGCCGGCGTCCGACTGGGACGCCCTGCTGGCACTGGAGTCAGACCCGAGTCCGTTCATGCGCCACGACTACCTCGCTGCGCTGCAGGCCAGTGGCTGCGCCACCGCAGCGACCGGCTGGCAAGCCCGGTTCGTCACGCTGTGGGTGGGCGACACGCTGCACGCCGCCTGCCCGATGTACCTGAAGCAGCATTCCTATGGCGAATACGTGTTCGACTGGGCCTGGGCCAACGCCTACGAACAGCACGGCCTGTCCTACTACCCCAAGGCGCTGGTGGCGGTGCCGTTCACGCCGGTGCCCGGCGCCCGGCTGCTGGCGCGCGATCCCGCTGCGCGTGCAGCGCTCGTGCAAGCGCTGCTGCAACACGCGCGAGACGAAGACCTGTCTTCACTGCACCTGCTGTTCGCGCAGCCACAGGACGTGGCGGCTTGCGAGGCGGCAGGCATGATGCTGCGCCACACGGTGCAATTCCACTGGGAAAACCGGGTCGCGGCTTCACAGCCCGGCGGCGAAACGGTCTTTCGCGACTTCGACCACTTCCTGGCCAGCCTGCAGCAGGAGAAGCGCAAGAAAATCCGGCAGGAGCGGCGCAAGGTGGCCGAAGCCGGAGAGACGTTCCGCTGGTCCCGTGGTGCCGACATCGGCTCGCAGGACTGGGATTTCTTCTACCGCTGCTACGAGCGCACCTACCTCGAACACGGCAATGCGCCGTATCTGAATCGCGACTTCTTCCACCGCCTGGCCCACTCGGCGCCCGAAAGCTGGCTGCTGTTCGTGGCCGAACGCGAGGGCCGGCCGGTGGCCGCCAGCCTGATCGGCATCGACGCAGCGCACGGCGTGGCCTACGGTCGGTATTGGGGTGCCCTGGAGCGGGTCGATTGCCTGCACTTCGAGGCCTGCTACTACCAGCCCCTGGCCTGGTGCATCGAACACGGGTTCCAGCGCTTCGAGGGCGGCGCCCAGGGCGAACACAAAATGGCGCGCGCCCTGTTGCCGGTTCGCACCACCAGCGCACATTGGCTGGCCCATCCCGCCTTCGCCGATGCCGTGGAGCGGTTCCTGCAGCGCGAGGGCGATGGCATCGGGCAATACCTCGAACACCTGTCCCAACGCAGCCCTCTCAAGGGAACAGCCGCATCACCGGACCCAGCCTTGCTCCACAATAGCAAATGAATGCGGATGAAAGACCGCGAGCCATGCTGTGTTTCACACCGAAGCGCCCCGTGGTCGCCGTCGTTTGCAGCATTTAGTTACACAACTTTTACTCTCACCCCGCATGGACGAAGCCGACGCCTTTTTCACCCAGACCATTGTGGGCGCGCCCTTCACGGTCTTGCTCGGCCGTCGTATTCAGCCGGTGGCTGGTGAGAGTCAGGGTCTTGAAATCAACCCGACCACCGGCGAAAGCCGCCTGACCCGCGTCTGGCAGGATTGGATCGTGCTCAGCCATGCCTGCGATCCGGTGGGTCAATCCCGTTCGCGGCCCGGCCGGCTGCGGCGCCAGCTGGAACGCCACGCCTTGTGGATCGGAGTTCTTGGCCTGCTGTCGTTGGCGGGCTCCCTCGTTTTCTGGGGAGTCACGCCATGGAGCTGAAGACCCCGCAAGACACCCTCACCCTCGATCCGATCGCGATGAACGTGGTCAGCCGCGTGGCGGCGGGGAGCCAGCTCAGCGGCGAACTCCAGTTCGAAGGCGGCCTGCTGGTGCAGGGTGAAATTTCGGGCCATATCCGGATCAATGGCCGGCTGATCGTCTGGGCCGGGGGCGTGGTGCGTGGGCGTGTGAAGGTGCTCGGTGATCTCTACCTGTTCGGACAACTGGGTGACACCGGTGCCAGCCCACAAGACACCAGCCTGGAATGCACTGGCATGGCCTATGTGTCCAAGACCGCCGTGTCCACGGGCACGCTGCTGGCCAGACGCCTGCAGCTCTATGAAGGCGCTGACTTGCAGGGGCCGTTCAAGACGCTCAAACTCGGCGACAACCTGCCGGTGCTGCACGATGTGCTCACCGACCCCCGTTGAACCGCCCGAGTCCGCCACCATGCCGCCCCTGAAAGCCCATCGTTATCAGAACCCCGACCGCCATCTGGAACAAGACATGGAAAACAACCACATGAACGACAACCACCAGACACCCGATGCCAGCCAGGGTTACGACGAACCCGGCAACGGCCCCGTGGACAGTGGCCAGACGCTGGAAGTGGACGTCGGCAACGCCATGCCACCGAGCCAGCCCAGCCACCTGCCCTTGCTGCAGCCCATGTCCCTGCCGGGTGTTGCTGGTGAGGCCTTTGAAACAAACCCGGCGCGCAGCATGGTGGCCGA
>JAHIQV010000359.1 GCA_018903185.1 Gammaproteobacteria bacterium
GCACGCTGCAAATGCTCAACACGGTGAACAACTTCTGGGGCTGGCAGGTGATGGACCGCAACGTGGTGCGCGACGACCAGTGGCAGGAATTTCACGAGGCCTACGTCAAGGACCGCTACCAGCTGGGCATGCGCGAGTGGTTCGAAAAATCCAACCCGACGGCGCTGGCCCAGGTGGCCGAACGCATGCTGGAGGCCATCCGCAAGGACTACTGGAAGGCTGACGAACAGACCCAGCGCGAGCTGGTGCAGGTCTACCAGGAGGTGGCGGCCCGGCACGACGTGTTCACCGCCAACGACACGTTCAAGGCCTACGTGAAGGAGCTGGCGCAGGGCTTTGGGCTGGCCAGCCAGGCGGCATCGAGTGCACCCAGCAAGCCCGCCGTACCCAGGCCCGCCGCCGCTCGGCCACCCGATGTGCCCCAGAAACCCCTGCCGGCGCCCGAGCCACCCACCGTGCGCGGGCAGGAGCTGCGCGAAGTGCGGCACGACACCCCGGTGCAGCAGCTCATCTGGATCTATGGCTGGATGGCCGCGGCCATCGTGCTCGCCGGGATGCTGTTCCAGACCTGGCGCGCCCGCCGCGCCGCCCGTTTCACGCCCCCTGTTTCACTGAAAGCCCAGCCATGAATGCCATTGAGAGTTTCCTGTACGAGATTTCGAAGTTCTTCCTGACGCCCGTGCTGGTGCTGTTGTGTCTGATGTTCGTGTATGCGCTGTTCAGCCTGGGGCAGGTGAGCATCGACCTGCTGGCGCGCACGCGCCGGCCCCACGGGCTGCGGCCACTGCACCGTTACTGGCAGCGCCACGCCCACCTGGGTGAGGATGGGCTGGAGCTGCATGTGTTGAAACAGCTGGAGGTGCAGCGCATTGTCAGCCGCGTGGCCCCCATGCTGGGGCTGGTGGCCACCATGATTCCCATGGGGCCGGCGCTGGTGGCGGTGGCCGCGGGCAACACGAAGGGCATGGCCGAGAACCTGGTGGTGGCCTTTGCCGCGGTGATCGTGGCGCTGCTGGCGGCGGCCATCACTTTCGTGGTGCAAACCGTGCGCAGGCGCTGGCTGATGGAAGAACTCAACGCCTTGCTGCTGGCCCTGCCCGCCAGCAGCGCCACCGTTGCGGGGGACGTGGCCCATGTCTGATGCCCGACGCATGAAGCTCGACATCCTGGGTGACTCGGACGAGGACGACCCCATCCTGTCGGTGGTCAACATCATCGACGTGTTTCTGGTGGTGATCGCCGTGCTGCTGATGGCCGTGGTGGAGAACCCGCTGAATCCGTTCGCTACCCAGGATGTGTTGGTCATCAAGAACGCCGGCAAGCCCAACATGGAAATGCTGGTCAAGCAGGGCAACGAGCTCAAGCAATACCAGTCGTCCGGGCAGATCGGCGAAGGCCAGGGCATGAAGGCGGGGGTGGCTTACCGCATGAAGGACGGCAGCATGGTGTACGTGCCGGAAACCACGCCGCCGGCTGACACCGCCGCGCAGCTCGGTTCGCGTTGACAGCATCGCGGGGCGCGCCTGGCATGTGGCCACGCGCCGGCGATCACCCCCGCTCCATCGCCGAGTTCACGATGGCATCGAACTCGGCCTGGCTCAGGTACTGCGGCGTGTAGCTGCCACCTTGTTTCAGCAAGGTCTGGTAATACGCCCGCAGGTGGTTGCGGGAACCTTGCAACAACGATTCGTAGACCCGCCGGATGTCCTGGTTGTCCACGCTGGCCAGGTGGGTGTTGATGTCCACCATGTCCAGTTCTTCGATGTGGACACCGACCTTCAAGGCATCGATCAGCGAGACCGAGCCCTCGGCAACCAGCTGGTTGTGCAGCGCTTGCAGGTCCGGGTTCTGGAACACCCCCACCGCGTTGCCGGCGGCCGGGTCGGGCAGGCTGTAGCGCTGCAACAGCTGGCGCACCGCTTCGGTGTGGGTGGCTTCGCTGGCGGTGATGTTGCTGAACACCGGCACGCTGCGGCCCCACAGCGCGTCCATCCGTATGTACACGTCACCCGCCAGCTTCTCTTCTTCGCGCATGTAGAGCAGGGAGTCGATCTCCGCCTGGCTCAGCGCTGCGATGGGCAGTGTGTTGACCGAGGTGGGGCTGCCGCGTTTGTCCAGGTCCTCATCGGTTCCACCGCCGCACGCGACCAGCGCCAGGGAGGCCAGGAAGATAGCGGAGAAACGGGTGATCGTGGGGTGGTTCATGGTGTCTTTCCATAAAAGAAGAAGGTGGAGATGGATGTCTTGTGGCGGAGCGAGCCGGGTGACCGCGGACACGTCACCGGCCGCGCCCCGCGCCGCCGTTGCCGCGACCACCCGAGCCACCCGAGCCGCTGCCGGATCCGTTACCCGATCCACTACCCGAACCACCGCGCGAAGCACCCGAGCCCTGTGAAGCGCCGCCGGCCGCGTGGTTGGTCGCGCCGTTCTGCGATCCCGCGGCGCGCAGGCGTTGTTCGTAGCCCGCCCCGTAGGGCAAGACCCTGCCCGGTGAGACTTCGTCGCTGTTGAGCAACGCAGACACCGGGGTTTCATTCGGCTGAACCGGCGGGCGTTCAGGTTCCGCGGCCAGGGCGGACTGCGCCTGCAGGCACAGCAGCGCGCAGATACCCAGACCGGATGTCCATCGGGAGAGCGTCATGGTCGGTGGTGGATGAGGTGGATCAGCGCTTGTTCATCCGGCCTTGGCCCTGGCCCATGCCCCCCGCGGCGCCAGGCCCTGTTCCGGCACCTGCGCCGCTGGCGCCAGGGCCGGGGCCGGGGCCTTGACCTTGACCCATACCTTGGCCGGTGCCTTGACCCAGTCCCAAGCCCTGACCTTGTGCTGGCGGGGTTTCAGGCAAAGTGATGCCCTGTGCCGCAGCGCGTTCGCGGATCAGCGCATGTTCCTCGGCCCGGATGCGCGCGCGTTCTTCCTCGGTGGTGGCGTTGCGCATGCGGGTGCGCATCTGTGCCTGTTCCTGCTCGGTCATGAGCTGGCGGCCAGCGACAGGCACCGGGTCGGCGGCCATGGCCGAGCCGGCGGACAGCGTGAGGGCGGCCAGCAGGGCGGTGAGGAGCTTGGAAGTGGAGGTCATGGTGTTCCTTTGCGACCAGGTTGGTGGGTGTGGGACCGGGCCGCTGCAACCTGGACAGCGGCTGGGCCGACGACGCTCGGCAGGGAATGCCGAAGCCGATGGGTGCATCCTGGGCCCGCACTGTCGCCAGCGCATGCCGGTTCGGGCACGGCGTGTGGCGCGTGGTGCCGGTGTGTGTCAGCCGGTGTCAGCGGGCGGCATCGCGGGCCCTGGCGTGCGGTGGCCGGCCTACACTCCAGCGCATGAATGCGCCTACTCCTTCTGCGCTGCGCGTGCTCGTGGTGGACGACGACCCCGATCTGTGTTGCCTCTTGTCGGACTACCTGTCAGCCAACGGCTTTGTGGTGCGGACCGTGGGCGATGGCGCGGCGATGCGCGAAGCCCTCGCCAGGGAGCTGCCCGATGCCATCGTGATGGATCTGATGCTGCCGGGTGAAGACGGCCTGTCGCTTACGCGCAGCATCAAGGCGCAGTGGGACATGCCGGTGCTCATGCTCTCGGCGCGCGGCGAAGAGATGGACCGCGTGATCGGCCTTGAGGTGGGCGCCGACGACTACCTGCCCAAGCCGTTTGGTCCGCGCGAGTTGCTGGCGCGTCTGCGGGCGGTGCTGCGGCGCGCGCACGCTCCGTCCCCGGTGGTGGCCGAGCGTCCGCCCGACGCGCAGACGGGCGCACCCGCCGGGGCGCAGCGGCCGGCTTTTGGCCCCTACCAGCTCGACACGGCGGGCCACCGCCTGCTGCGCGACGGCCACGAGGTGGCCCTGACCAGTGCGGAATACGCGCTGCTCGCCGCCTTTGTCAGCCACCCCGGCCGCGTGCTGTCGCGCGATGTGCTGGTGGACATGCTCAAGGGCTACGACCGCGACCCCTTCGACCGCAGCGTGGACAGCCGCGTGACCCGTCTGCGCCGCAAGATCGAAGCCGACCCGGCGGCGCCGCAGTTCATCCGCACGGTGCGCGGCGAAGGTTATCTGTTCAATCCGCAAGGAGATCTGGCGTGAAACGGCCCGTGGGTCTGGTGCGTCAGAACACGGTGTTGCTGGCCCTGGCCTTCATCGGCATCGAACTGCTGGTGGTACTGGCGTTTGTCTGGCTGGTGATGCTGCCCATGGCGCGCCGCTCGGCCGACGACCTGGCGGGCCTGATGGTGCTGTCGGCCCAGACCTGGGCCGAGCTGCCCCCGGCCACGCGCCCGGCGTTTGAAACCGAACTGCGTTTGCGGCAGTCGCTGCTGATCCGGCCCGCGGTGGACGGCGCCAGCGTGGACGAATGGCACCCCCCCTTTTTCTACCTGCTGGAGGATGCCCTGGCCGGGCGCGTCGGGCTGGACCGGCACCTGATCCGTGCCACCGACGACGCCGGTCTCGACTGGTACTGGGCGCGTGTGCCCGCGGGTGGCGGCACGCTGGCGGTGGGGCTGTCCAGCGCGCGCATCAACAGCCGGCCACTGGCCGTGTTGCTCATCGGTCTGGCCGCCGGGCTGGCGGTGGCGGTGGGTCTGGCGCTGCTGCTGGCGCGCCGCGTGGTGGCGCCGCTCGCGCGCCTGGAGCAGGCCAGCGCCCAGCTGGGGCAGGGCGTGGCGCCCGACCTGCTGCCCGAGACAGGTCCGCGCGAGATCGTGGCGCTGAGCCGGCGCTTCAACACCATGGCGGTGCAGGTGCGCGATCTGCTGTCGGCCCGCACCACGCTGCTGGCCGGCGTGTCGCACGACCTGCGCACACCGCTGGCGCGCATGCGGCTGGCGCTGGAGATGCTCAGGACGCAGCCCAGCCCCACGCTGCTGGACCGGCTGGAGCGCGACATGGAACTGATGAACCAGCTGATCGGCAACGTGCTGGACCTGGCGCGCGGGCTGGAACACGAACCCGCCACACCGGTGGACATGGCGGCCCTGCTGCACGAGCTGGCCGCCGAACACGCGACCGCGGCCAGCCCGGTGCAGGTGCGTTGTGAACCCTGTGTGCGCCCGGTGCCTGCCATTGCCCTGCGCCGGGCGCTGGGCAATCTGCTGCAGAACGCCTTGCGTTACGCGCCCGCCGGCCCGGTGGAACTGGTGTGCGAGCAGGACGGTGCGCATTGCCGCGTCGGCGTGCTCGACCGTGGGCCCGGCATTCCGGCCGATCAGGTGGAAGCCATGTTCCAGCCGTTCCAGCGCCTGGAGCCCTCGCGCAGCCCCAAGACCGGTGGCAGCGGACTGGGCCTGGCCATCGTGCGCGAACTGGCACAGGCAAACGGCTGGCGCGTGTCGCTCGGCGCGCGGGCCGGCGGTGGCATGGAAGCCTGGGTGGTTCTTTAGTGGCGATGCGGCTGGCCGCGACGCAACCCCATCACAGCGGGGCGTCGACGGGTGGCTTCCTGGCGCCCGGTGCGGGCGGCGAAGTCGCTGAAGCGCCGCGCGCGAACGTGACCACGTGGTCCACCTCGGCGCGGATGCCGATCCAC
>JAHIQV010000360.1 GCA_018903185.1 Gammaproteobacteria bacterium
CACACCCAGGCCGAGACCGTGGCCAGCCGCAAGGCCAGCCAGATCGCGCTGGAAGCCTTCACGGCCGCCCTGCCTGAGATGCTGGGTGGCAGCGCCGACCTGACCGGATCCAACCTGACCAACACCAAGTCCACCCCCAACCTGCGCTTCGATCTGGCCGGCAACGTGGTCAAGAACGAGGCCGGCCAGGGTGGCCGCCACATCAACTACGGCGTGCGCGAATTCGGCATGGCCGCGGTCATGAACGGCATCGCGCTGCACGGCGGCTTTATCCCTTACGGCGACACCTTCCTCACCTTCTCCGACTACAGCCGCAACGCCATCCGCATGGCCGCGCTGATGAAGCAGCGCGTGATTCATGTGTTCACGCACGACTCCATCGGCCTCGGTGAAGACGGCCCGACCCACCAGTCGGTCGAACACGCCGCCAGCCTGCGCCTGATCCCCAACCTGGATGTCTGGCGTCCGGGTGACACGGCAGAAACCGCCGTGGCCTGGGCCGTTGCGTTGCAGAACGCCCACAAGCCGACCGCGCTGCTGCTGAGCCGACAGAACCTGCCCTACGCGCCCAAGCACGACCTCGGCGACATCAGCCGCGGTGCCTACGTGCTGGCCGAGCCCAGCGAAGTGGGCCTGAAGAAAAAGGCCCAGGCGGTGATCATCGCCACCGGTTCCGAAGTGCAGCTCGCGCTCAAGGCGCAGGACCTGCTGGCCCGCGCCTACAACATCGCCGTGCGCGTGGTCTCCATGCCCAGCACCACGACCTTTGACCGCCAGGATCCGGCCTACAAGGCGGACGTGCTGCCCAAAGGCCTGCCGCGCATCGCGGTGGAAATGGGCTCCACCGACGGCTGGTGGAAATACGGCGTGGCCGCGGTCGTGGGCCTCGACACCTACGGCGAGTCCGCCCCGGCGCCAGTGCTGTTCGAACACTTCGGCTTCACCGCCCAGAACGTGGCCGACACGGTGCGCACTGTGCTGACCAAGTAAGCAGTTTCGTTTTTGCTTTTCATCCATCCAACAGGAGTACAGGACATGACCATCAAGATCGGTATCAACGGCTTCGGCCGCATCGGGCGCAACGTGTTGCGCAGCGCGATCCAGAACTTCTCGGACATCGAAGTCGTCGCCATCAACGACCTGCTCGAACCCGACTACCTGGCCTACATGCTGCAGTACGACAGCGTGCACGGCCGCTTCAAGGGCACCGTCAAGGTCGAGGGCGGCAACATCGTCGTCAATGGCAAGACCATCCGCCTGACGCAAGAGCGTGACCCGGCGAACCTGAAATGGAATGAAGTCGGCGCCGACATCGTCATCGAATCCACCGGCCTGTTCCTCGACAAGGTCACGGCCCAGAAGCACCTGGACGCCGGCGCCAAGAAGGTCATCCTGTCCGCGCCTTCCAAGGACGACACCCCCATGTTCGTCTACGGCGTGAACCACACCACCTACGCCGGCCAGGCCATCATCTCCAACGCCTCGTGCACCACCAACTGCCTGGCCCCCGTGGCCAAGGTGCTGAACGACAAGTGGGGCATCAAGCGCGGCCTGATGACGACGGTGCACGCTGCAACCGCGACGCAGAAGACCGTGGACGGCCCGTCCAACAAAGACTGGCGCGGTGGCCGCGGCATCCTGGAAAACATCATCCCGTCGAGCACGGGCGCTGCCAAGGCCGTGGGCGTGGTGATTCCCGAGCTGAACAAGAAGCTCACGGGCATGTCCTTCCGCGTGCCCACCTCCGACGTCTCGGTGGTCGACCTGACCGTGGAACTGAACAGCGAAGCCAGCTACGCCGAGATCTGCGCCGAGATGAAGGCGCAGAGCGAAGGCGCGCTCAAGGGCGTGCTGGGCTACACGACCGACAAGGTCGTGGCGACCGACTTCCGTGGCGAGACCTGCACCAGCGTGTTCGACGCCGACGCCGGCATCGCGCTGGACAGCACCTTCGTCAAGGTCGTGGCCTGGTACGACAACGAGTGGGGCTATTCCAACAAGTGCCTGGAGATGGCACGCGTGGTCGCTGGATAAGGCACCCCCTGCGCCGCTTCGTGGCTTCCCCCGGAGGGGGCCGCACCCTGTGGCCCGGCTGAGCCGGTTCCACGGGTGCTCTGGGGAAAAAAAAGCCGCTGTTTTGACAGCGGCTTTTTTCATTCGCAGGGCTGGAGTCTTTTGCCCGCGAGAGCTGCGCCGAGGCCACTAACGGCGTTGCGCTGCGCTTCGGTGACGGCGGGCAGGCGCAAGGCAAAGCTGGTGCCTTCGGGCCGCTCCAGCGCCACGCGCGCGGTGCGCACGCCCTTTTTGCTCAGGTCCTTCAGGGCCTGCTCGGCCGAGGCTTCGCTGGAAAACGTGCCCAGCGCCAGCCCCCGGCCCAGCGTCGGCACCGACACCTCGCGGAATTCGATCTTGATGTCGCGCAGCTCGGTCTTCTTGCGGGCCATCTGCTCGTCGTTGTAGCGTCCCATGTAGACCACCCAGCGCCCGCCACTGCGCACCTCGTTCAGCTGCCAACCGCCACCGGGCAAGTCCAGCTGCTGCAGCGCCGAGCGCAACACGTCGGCCTGCTCGGATGAAAAGCCCGAGGCCAGCCAGCAGGCCGAAGCGGGCGGTTCCGCCACAACCGGGGCCTCCGTGGTATCCGCCACGGCCACGACGGTCGCTTCTGGTGGCGCGGCTGGTGTGGCTGGTGTGGCGGGCGCTGCGGCGGGGGCTGGTGCGGAGGCCGGTCGGGGGGCGTTGAGCAGGCGCAAGCCCTCGGGCCTGATCTGGGACTGCAAGCGCTCCGGTTCGGACTGCACCACCGGCTTCAGACCCAGGGTGCCCAGGTAGCCCTGGGTCCAGGCGAAATAGCCCGCGTTGGCCAGTACCAGCAGCCAGATCACCACCCTCAACATGGCCGCACACCCACTTCCGAACTGGTGACCGCCTGCATGCCCTGGGCGGTCTGAACGAGCAAGGCCCCTTGCGGGTCCACGCCACAGGCGGTTCCCAGGGTGCCGTCGGACAGTCGCACGCTGCGCCCCTGCAGTGCATCGCGCCGGGCGAATCGCTCGGCAAAGGCGGCGAAGCTTTGGGATTCAAAGGCCAGGAGGTCGCGCACCAGCGTGGGCACCACGCGTTCCAGCACCTCGCCCGCGGTCAGGCCGACCAGCACCTCGGACAAGCCGGCGGGCGCCATGGCGGGCAGCACCGCATCGGGGCTGTCCAGGGCGCTCACGGCCGCGGTTTCGGGGCGGGCGATGTTGATGCCCACGCCCACCACCACCAGGCGCTGGTGCGCCGTGGCATCACCGGCCAGCAGGCCGTTGCTGGCGGTTTCCACCAGGATGCCACCGAGCTTGCGCTGGTGCAGCCAGAGATCGTTGGGCCACTTGAGCTGCACGTCCGGGTGCAGGCTCTCGGCCAGGCTCACGCCGACGGCCAGCGACAGGCCCGACCAGTCGGCCGGCGCCAGCGGCAGCGCGAGCGAAAACGTCAGCGACTGGCCTGCCTTGCTGTGCCAGCCCTTGCCCAGGCGCCCGCGCCCGGCGGTCTGTTCCTCGGCCGCCAGCAGCACCGGCTCCATGAGCCCGGCGCGCGCGCGGCGCATGAGTTCGCTGTTGGTGGAGTCGATGCTGGGCAGCACCTCGACGGTGAAACCCGGCAGATCGGGCACCACCGCCTGCCAGAGCGATTCGACGTGGGCCAGCAGATCAGACATGGTTGGCGAGACGTGTCTTGCGTCCAGAACACCGCGCAACCGGTTTTGCCGGGGCGCAGGTGTTGTTGTCCCCTTGGGGGAGAGACGCGAAGCGGCGCAGGGGGGTCATGCTCTAGCCCAGGCGCGACGCTTTGCCGGCGCGCTTGGGCGCGAGCAGCGTGCCGCGGCAGTTTTTGGCGCCGCACCAGCAGGGGTACTCGGCCTTGAGCTTGGGCGTGTAGGGCTCGTCGATCACCAGCCCGTAGTCGTAGAACAGCTCTTCGCCCGCGGCGATGTTGCGCATGGCGCGGATGAAGACCCGGCCGTCGTCCACCTCGGCTTCGCAGTTGGGCTTGCAGCTGTGGTTGATCCAGCGCGAGGAATTGCCACCCACCTTGGCGTCGATGACGTGCGCTTCGTCTATGTGGAAATAGAAGGTGTGGTTCGGGTCGCTGGGATCGTGCGGGTGGCGCCTGAGCGCCTCGTCCCAGCTGATGATCTCGCCCACGTATTCGATCAGGGTCTCGCCTTCGGCCAGGTCGACCACCGCATACACCCCCTTGCCGTGCACGCCGGAGCGCCGTGTCTGGATGCGCCGGCTCGCGCGGGCCTGGGCCTTGGGAGCGGGGTCATCGGGGCGCGGCCGGGTCTGGCGGAGGCTTTTCTTCACGGCCGGAATTTTTGGTAAGGTTGATTCATGCAGGTGCGCGCGTGTGTGTGCGTACCCATGTGTGCGCGTGCATGCGCGCGTGAAAGTTGATTGTAGAGATGAAAACAGACGGTTTCGCCAAAACATTGGTCATTGCCGAGAAGCCATCCGTGGCCCAGGACATCGTGCGAGCGCTCACCCCGGTGGCGGGCAAGTTCGAGAAGCACGATGACCACTTCGAGAGTGACGGCTACGTCGTCACCTCCGCCGTGGGCCACCTGGTGGAGATCGCCGCGCCCGAAGAATTCGACGTCAAGCGCGGCAAGTGGAGCTTTGCCCACCTGCCGGTGCTGCCGCCCTACTTTGAGCTCAAGCCGATCGACAAGACCAAGTCGCGTCTGTCGGCCGTGGTCCGGCTGGCCAAGCGCAAGGACGTGACCCAGCTCATCAACGCCTGTGATGCGGGCCGCGAGGGCGAACTGATCTTCCGCCTGATCGAACAGTACGCTGGCGGCTTCAAAGGGGGTGCCTACCAGACGCTGGGCAAGCCGGTGCAGCGCCTGTGGCTGCAGTCCATGACGCCCGCGGCCATCCGCGACGGCTTCGAACACCTGCGCAGCGATGCGCAGATGCAGGGACTGGCCGACGCCGCGCGCAGCCGTTCCGAGGCCGACTGGATGGTCGGCATCAACGGCACGCGCGCCATGACCGCCTTCAACTCGCGCGACGGGGGCTTCTTCCTCACCACCGTGGGCCGGGTGCAGACGCCCACGCTGTCCATCGTGGTCGAGCGCGAGGAAAAGATCCGCGCCCACCGCAGCCGCGACTACTGGGAAATCCACGGCGCCTTCCTGGCCGAAGCAGGCGAGTACCCGGGCAAGTGGTTCGATCCCGCGTTCAAGAAACCCACCGGCGACGACGCCGACCTGGAGCAGCGCGCCGACCGCGTCTGGAGCCAGCGCGAAGCCCAGGCGATTGCCGATGCGGTGCGCGGCAAGGCCGCCAGCGTCACCGAAGAAAGCAAACCCACCACGCAGGCCAGCGGTCTGCTTTACGACCTGACCAGCCTGCAGCGCGAGGCCAACGGCCGCTTCGGCTTCTCGGCCAAGACCACGCTGCAGCTGGCGCAAAGCCTGTACGAGCGCCACAAGGCCCTGACCTACCCGCGTACCGATTCGCGCGCGCTGCCCGAGGACTATTTGCCCACGGTGAAGCAGACCTTCGAGATGCTGGCCGGCAGCGGCATGAAGCACCTGGCGCCGCACGCGCTGACCGCGCTCAACAACGGCTACATCCGCCCGAGCAAACGCATCTTCGACAACAGCAAGGTCAGCGATCACTTTGCCATCATCCCGACGCTGCAGGCACCGAGCGGCCTGAGCGAAGCCGAGCAGAAGCTGTACGACCTGGTGGTGCGCCGCTTCCTCGCTGTGTTCTTCCCCAGCGCCGAGTTCATGGTGACCACGCGCATTTCTAAAGTTCTGAATCATCA
>JAHIQV010000361.1 GCA_018903185.1 Gammaproteobacteria bacterium
CCCTGGATGTTCATGGTGGGGTTCCTTGTGGGTGGGTTGAATCAGGTCGCGGCGGTGTTCTCGATGAGCAGGGCGATGCCCTGGCCACCACCGACGCAGGCGCTGGAGATGCCATAGCGTTGGCCCGAGCGCTGCAGTTCGCGCGCCAGCGTGAGCGTCAGGCGCACGCCGGTGGCGGCCAGCGGATGGCCGAGTGCGATGGCGCCGCCGTTGACGTTCAGCTTGGTGAGGTCGAGGCCGAGTTCACGGCCCACAGCCAGCGTCTGCGCACCCTGGGCTTCGTTGATCTCGAAGCGGGCGATGTCGTCGAGCTTCAGGCCGGTGCGCTCCAGCAGCAGGCGGATGGCCGGCGCCGGGCCGATGCCCATGATTTCGGGCGGCACGCCCACGGCCGCCGCGGCGACCACGCGCGCCAGCGGCGTTTTGCCCTGGGCCTTGGCGTAGGCACCCGAAGCGACCACACAGGCGGCCGCCGCGTCCACCAGGGCCGCGCTGTTGCCACCGGTCTGCACGCCACCCTCGTACACAGGTTTGAGTTTGGCCAGCACCTCGGGCGGTGAGATGCGCGCGTGGGTGTCGGTCGCCACTTCGGTGACTTTGCCCTGCAGCCGGATGCCGCGCGGCTTGTAGCCGTCGAGCTCGAACTTCTCGCTGATCACCGGCACGATTTCACCGGCCAGGAAGCCGCTTTCCTGCGCGGCCACGGCCTTGGCGAACGAGGACGAAGCGAAGGCATCGACCTCTTCGCGTGTGATGCCGTATTTCTTCGCCAGGTTCTCGGCGGTCTGGATCATGTTGATGCCGGCCGCCGGGTCTTTCAGCGCTTCCCACATGTAGTCCTTGAAGCCCACCGGTGCGCCGAGCTTGAAGCCGGTGCGGTGGTCAAACGCCGCGATGGGGTTGCGCGTCATGCTCTCGGTGCCCACCACCAGCGCGGCCTCGCAGGCACCGCCCTGGATGTGTTCGCCCGCCTGGCGGAACAGCTCGAAGCCGGTGCCGCAGATGCGCTGCGCCATGATCGCCGGCACCTCCACCGGCACGCCGGCGTAGAGGCCGATGTGGCGCGGCAGGAAGAACTGGTCAAAGTCGCCGGGCGCCATGTTGCCGGTGACCACCGAGCCGATGTGATCACCCGGCACGCCCGCGCGCGCCAGCGCTTCGCGGGCGGCCTTGATGCCCAGGTCGGTGGGCGAGATGTGGCCGAGCGCGCCACAGTAGTCGACCATCGGCGTGCGCACGCCGTCGAGGATGAACACGTCGGCAAACGCGTTGAAGAAGCCTTTTTGTGCCATGGTGGGTGTCTCCTCAGACTTGAGGTTTGATGATGTAGCGCAAGCCGTCAGAGTGCAGTTTGGCCACGGTGTCGGCGCGGTGCGTCAGCACGGCGCGCTGGTTGATCGATCCCTTGTCGGTGACTTCGCCGCGGTCGATGGTGGGCGGGTCGGCCAGCAGGCACATGCGGGCGATGCGGTTGGCGCTGCCGGTGGCGGTCTTGGCCAGTTCGTTCACGATCGACTGGAACTGCGCCAGCACGGCGGGGTGGTCGAGCACGTCGTGCATCGAGGCATCGGCGGGCAGGTCGCTCAGGTTGCGCACGGCCGTGGTGGGGAACACCATGGCACCGACTTCCTTGAGGTTGATGCCGGTGAGCACCACGTCCTGGATGTAGGGTGCGCCGGCCGCGATGATCTTGCCGCGCAGCGGGCCGACGCTCACGAAGGTGCCGGTGGCGAGCTTGAAGTCTTCGGCGATGCGGCCGTCGAATTTCAGGCCCATGTGCACGTCGGTTTCGTCGATCCACTTCACCGCGTCGCCGGTCTTGAAGAAACCTTCTTCGTCGAAGGCCTCGGCCGTCTCCTCGGGCTGGCGCCAGTAGCCTGGCGTGATGTTGGGGCCGCGGTAACGCACCTCGGTCTTGCCCTGCATGTCCACCAGCTTGAGCTCCAGGCCGGGCGTGGGCAAGCCAAGGTCGCCGGCCTTCACGTTGGGGTTGGTGACAAAGATGCCAAAGGGGCCGGACTCGGTCATGCCCAGGCCCGTGGTCATGACGATGCGTTCGCCGATCTCGCGCTCCTGGCTTTCGAACAGGCTGTCCCAGATCGGCTGCGCCAGCGCCGCACCGGCGTAGAAGAACATGTTCACCTTGGACAGCAGCGTCTTGCGCAACAGGTCGTCGGTCTTCATCGCGTTGGCGATGGCTTCGAAGCCGGTCGGCACGTTGAAGTACACCGTGGGCGCGATCTCGCGCAGGTTGCGCAGGGTCTCGTTCATCAGCGCGGGCGTCGGCTTGCCGTCGTCGATGTACAGCGTGCCGCCGTGGTAGATCACCATGCCGAAGTTGTGGTTGCCGCCGAAGGTGTGGTTCCAGGGCAGCCAGTCCACCAGCACCAGCGGCTTCTCGGCCAGCACGGGCATGGACTGTGTCATCTGCTGCTGGTTGGCGCACCACAGGCGCTGCGTGTTGATCACGGCCTTGGGCATCTTGGTCGAGCCCGAGGTGAAGAGGAACTTGGCGATGGTGTCCGGTCCGGTGGCGGCCATGGCGGCGTCCACCGCGGGCGTGGGCTCGGTGGCCAGCAGCGCGGCGAACGAGGTGGTGTCGCGGCCCGGCACGGTGCCTTTGGTGGTGACCAGTTCCACGGCGTCACCCAGCGTGGCGAGCATGGCGCGGCTGTAGCGCAGCGCGTCGCTGGCAAACACCAGGCCCGGCGTCAGCGTCTTCACCACGTGGTGCAGCTTGTCGAAGTCCTGGCTGATCAGCGAGTAGGCCGGCGAGGTCGGGCAGTAGGCCACGCCGGCGTACAGGCAGCCCAGCGCCAGCAGCGCGTGTTCCAGATCGTTTTCGCTCAGGATCAGCACCGGTCGCTCGGCGCTCAGGCCGCGGTTCAGCAGGCCCTGGCCGATGCGACGCGCCGCGTCCAGCGCCTGCGCGAACGTGATGTGTTGCCAGTCGCCGGTGCTGCCGTCGGCGTTCTTCACGCGGCGCGCAAACAGGGTCTGGTCCGGGCGTTCTTTCGCCCAGTGCACCAGCCGGTCGGTCAGGCGATCGGGGATGGGCAACAACGCCTGGTCAGCGGCCAGGTAGTGCACACCGGTGTCACCGTCGCGCAGGGTGGCGCGGGTGACGCCGAATTTCAGGGGGCGGTATTGCGCTGCGGTCATGTCTTGTCTCCAGGAAATCTTTGTACGTCTTCGAGGCCTGGCTGTCGCACGAGAGGCTGCGTTGCCGAGGTCGGCGCGGAACCGGCTTTGCCGGGCCTTTGCTGGCGCCCCTTGAGGGGGTGACGCCGCAGGCGGCGCAGGGGTGGGCTGTTCCCCGCGCAGGGGGTTATCCCTTCGTCACCTTCGCTGCTTTCCCTTCGAGGAAAGCGCGCACACGTTCTTTGGCTTCGGGCGCGCTCTGGGCGATGGACGCCATCAGCGCCTCGGTGAACAGGCCGTGGTCGGCAGGCTGTTCGGCAATGCGGGGCAGGGCGTGCATGAGCGCGTAGTTGGTCATGGGCGCGTTGGTGGCGATGCGGGTGGCCAGCTCGATGGCTTTGTCCAGCGCGGTGCCGGTGGGCACGAGGTACTGCGCCAGGCCGATGCGCTCGCCGTCGGCGGCGTTGTAGACGCGGCCGGTGAGCATCATGTCGGTCATGCGCGCCGCGCCGATCAGCTTGGGGACACGCACCGCGCCACCACCGCCGACGAAGATGCCGCGCGTGCCTTCGGGCAAGGCGTAGAAGGTGGTTTCGTCGGCCACGCGGATGTGGCAGGCGCTGGCCAGTTCCAGGCCACCGCCGACCACCGCGCCGTGCAGCGCGGCGATCACGGGCACGCTGCCTTTTTCGACGCAGTCGAGCGCGGCGTGCCACATGCGCGAGTGCATCACGCCTTCGCCCGCATCGCGTTCGCTCAGTTCCGACAGGTCCAGGCCGGCGCAGAAGTGTTCACCGCTGCCGTCGATGACCGCGGCACGCACGCTCCTGGGCAGGTTCTGGAACAGATCGCGGATCGCGAGGATCAGACCGTCGTTCAGTGCGTTGCGCTTGGCCGCGCGGTTGAGCGTGACAACGGCGACTTCGGACTGTTCGCCACGCAGGTTCAGGGTCAGATCGGGGTGGGTGATGGCGTTCATGATGAAGGAGGTTTAACCTGCTTGTTGAGTGGTGTGATTATTGTTATAACCAATAACTAAATCAAGAAAAACCCGTCGGTTTCACCCCCGTGTTTACCCTTAGGAAAGAACCACCATGGACCACCACAACCTCATCGCCATCGACATCCACACCCACGCCGAAGTGAGCTGTCGCAACCCTTTTGACAACTACGGCGAGGAGTACGACCGCGCGGCGGACAAGTACTTCGGCAGCAACCGCCGGCCGACCATCGCCGAGACGGTGGCGTATTACCGCGAGAAGAAAATCGGTCTGGTGATGTTCACGGTGGACAGCGAGAGCCAACTGGGCCGCCGCCGGATTCCCAACGAAGAAATCGCGCAGGCCGCTCGCGAGAACAGCGACATGATGGTGGCCTTCGCCAGCATCGATCCACACAAGGGCAAGATGGGCGCACGCGAGGCCGAGCGCCTGATCAAGGAAGAGGGCATCAAGGGCTTCAAGTTCCACCCCACGGTGCAGGGCTACCACCCCTACGACAAGATGGCCTGGCCGATCTACGAGGTGATCAACGCCCACAAGCTGCCCGCGATCTTCCACACCGGCCACAGCGGCATCGGTTCGGGCATGCGCTGCGGCGGCGGCCTGCGGCTGGAGTACAGCAATCCCATGCACCTGGACGACGTGGCGATCGACTTCCCCGACATGCAGATCGTCATGGCGCACCCCAGCTTCCCCTGGCAGGACGAGGCGCTGAGCGTGGCCACGCACAAGCCCAACGTGTGGATCGACCTCTCGGGCTGGAGCCCGAAGTACTTCCCCAAGCAACTGGTGCAGTACGCCAACACGCTGCTGAAAGACCGCATCCTGTTCGGCAGCGACTACCCGCTGATCACCCCCGAGCGCTGGATGAAGGATTTTGAAGTCGCCGGCTTCAAACCCGAGGTGATGCCCGGCATCCTGAAAGGCAACGCCGTGCGCCTGCTGGGACTGGCCTGAACCGGCCCCGAACCCCGGTGTGCGTCACCTTGGCTAGGGAAAACACCCATGCAATCTGGTGTGTTTATGGTTATAAATAATAACCAACAGGGATCGGTCGACTGAAACGCACGCCGCCGCTCCCTGTTTGGGTCCCACCACCGGAGAAACGCATGACTGCATGGAAATTCAAGATCGCCACGTTGGCGCTGGCCGCCTCGACCAGCCTGTCCGCTTTCGCGCAGGAAGTGACCCTGCGCCTGCACCAGTTCCTGCCGCCGCAGGGCACGGTGCCGGCCAAGGCGCTGGCCCCCTGGGCGAAGAAGATCGAGGCCGATTCGAACGGTCGCATCAAGATCCAGATGTTCAGCTCGATGCAGCTGGGCGGCACCCCACCGCAGCTGTACGACCAGGCGCGTGACGGCGTGGTCGACATCGTCTGGACGCTGCCGGGCTACACGCCGGGCCGCTTCCCCAAGTCGGAGGTGTTCGAGCTGCCGTTCATCGCGGGACTGTCGGCCGAGAAGACCTCTCGTGCGCTGTGGGAGTACGTGCAGAAGAACGCCCTGGATGAGTACAAGGATGTCCACGTGCTGGCTGTGCACACCCACGGCCCCGGCCTGTTTCACACCAAGCAGCCGGTGGTTGGCCTGGAAAGCCTGCGCGGCATGAAGATCCGGGGAGGCACCCGTGTGGTCAACGACATGCTGGTCAAGCTGGGCGCCACGCCGGTGGGCATGCCGGTGCCGGCCGTGACCGAAGCCTTGTCCAAAGGTGTGCTGGACGGCACCACGATCCCCTGGGAAGTGGCGCCAGCCCTGAAAGTGCATGAACTGGTCAAGCACCACACCACCTTTGCCGGTGACCGGGCTCTGTACGTGACGACCTTTGTGGTCGCCATGAACAAGGGCGCCTACAACAAGCTGCCGGCCGATCTGAAGAAGGTCATCGACGACAACTCGGGTCTCGAATTCAGCGCCATGATCGCCCGCACCCAGGATGTGGGTGACAACGTGGGTCGCGACCTGGCTGTGAAGGCCGGCAACAAGATCACCGAACTCGATGCGGCCGAAGTGCAGCGCTGGAAGCGCACCGCTGGTGTGGTCGAAAGCGATTGGGTCAACGACATGAAGGCCAAAAACATCGACGGCGCCAAGCTGGCTTCCGAAGCGCGTGCACTGATCGCGAAACACGCGAAATAAGCACCGGTTCGGGATGCAGAAAAGGCCGGGCTGTCCAGACCCGGCCTTTTCATGTCATGCCGATCTGACATTGAACCAGTTGGTACATGCCAACCCGGAATAACTGAAAGAAGCGATCCGATCTGGTCAACCACCCCGATCTGGTTCAAAGTTCCAAGGCTTGCCATGCGATGGCTGTGCCATGACGCGGCCGCCTGCGCCGCTGATCAGCGGAC